>NZ_JAUBRJ010000004.1:0-191266 GCF_036701805.1 Microcoleus sp. N3A4 | reverse complement strand
GATAAATTCGGGGGCTTGAGGATTTTAGATTTGAGATTTTGGATTGATTCCACGGATAAATCACGTGGCGGGTACCACCTTTGAAATTCTTGGTCAATCCAGGCATAAATCAAGACAAAAGCCAATCATCTCTGCGAGAAATCTACTCTGACAAAATAGGAAACCTCGCCACCATAATTTTAGGGTGCGACTACACTGGCTGTCGAGAGCAAACCATCAAAATCATACAACAAGGACGGCTGACGCTTTTTCTGTTACCTAGACAGTAGTTACAAAACAAGCAACACATAAGTCATAGAAAACACCCTATTAATTCGAGAGTCCAATCATCACCAGCTTAAAGTCGAAAGTCAAAATAATTAATTATTATTCCTACTTTGGGCTTTTGGCTTTTTATTTGTGAAAACTGACCATTCACCACACTCTTAAAATTTTAACCATACAATACTTCTTCCACAGGCGGCGTGGCGTCTGTGGGGTCGAACTGTTTGATTTTCAAAGCTTGCAGCAAAAACAGCCAGATATAAAGCGGATTCAAAAAAACATACCGCTGCCAGAGGCGCTTGGGTTCTTTAATCATCCGAAACAGCCATTCCAAACCTATCTTAGATAAAAACTCAGGAGCTTTAGCCAAATTACCCGCATGAAAATCGTAAGCAGCACCTACAGCAATCAGCGGCATTGATAAATCGTCCCGGTATTCGTAAGCCCAGACTTCTTGTCGCGGACACCCCAAACCGACAAAAGTAATTGCTGCACCGCTGTTGCGGATTTGCTCGGCAATTTCTTGTTTCTCTTGGGCCGAAACGTGCCTAAATTTAGAAGGCTGAGTTCCAGCAATAATTAACTTGGGAAAACGCTGGCAGAGATTGCGAGATAAAGCCTCCAGTACAGAAGCGTGAGATCCGTACAAATATATAGATAATCCTTCTTCGGCCGCACGTTCGCAGATTTGTAACATCGCATTCGGCCCGCAAACTCGATCGGGCAATCCCGTATTGTAGAGCAAATTTAACGCCCACCTCACCGGCTGTCCGTCTGGCAATACTAAGTCAATGTGATTGATCCGATAGCGATGAGTGCTGTCGAGAACCCCAGTCATTACCCCGTGAACCGCTAGAGCCGAAACAGACATAGGTTGTTGGGCGCTGGCTGCTGCAATAATTTTGCTGACGGCCGCTTCATAATTAACGGCATTTACTAATATGCCCAGTACATTTTTTTTCCCTTTATCAATCATGGAAGACCTCTTTAAGCCAACACTCGCCGTTACACTCATAAATCTCCTGTAGGATTTTTTAAACTTTGTATTCCATCGTTGTTTACAAAACTGGCACCCTGTTCTTTTTTCCTAGCTCAATCGTTCGACCCCTCTTTCAGCCAACGCTCGCGGTTACATTCATAAATCTCCTGTAGGATTTGTTTAACGTTATATTTCATTTTCCAGTCAGGATAGTGACTTGCAAATTTTGAATTGTCGCTAATCCACCAAATGTGATCGCCAATGCGATTTCCTTCAGCATAGGTCCAATTAAATTTGCGTTCCGCAATTGCCTCGCACATCTGGATAGCTTCTAACATCGAACAATTGCTGTATCTGCCTCCTCCTGTATTATAAACTTGGGCGCTTCTGGGAGCTTTATAAAATTCATAAAATGCCGAAATTAAATCCGCGCTGTGAATGTTATCGCGGACTTGCTTGCCTTTGTAGCCAAACACGGTGTAAGGAGTTCCCGTGACGGCGCACTTCATTAAGTAGGCGAGGAAGCCGTGCAATTGAGCTCCCGAGTGATTTGGTCCCGTCAAGCAGCCGCCGCGAAAACAAGCGGTGTTCATATTAAAATATCGACCGTATTCTTGAACTAAAACGTCAGCAGCTACCTTAGAAGCACCAAACAAACTGTGCAGGCACTGATCGATAGACATATCTTCCCGAATGCCGCTTTCGTAAGTGTGGCCCGCTTCAATTTCCCACCTGTGTTCTAATTCAATTAAAGGCAATTTATTTGGCGTATCGCCGTATACTTTATTCGTAGAAGTGAAAATGAAAACTGCTTTGGGACAGTACAAGCGAGTTACTTCTAGAAGATTGAGAGTGCCGTTGGCATTGACGGTAAAGTCTATTTTCGGAGCACGGCAAGCCCAATCATGGCTAGGTTGTGCTGCTGTGTGAATGACTAACTCGATCGACTCGCCGTACCGCTGAAAGATATTGGTAATCGCTTCGTAGTCGCGAATGTCCACATCTAAGTGATAATACTTGGTTCCCAAAGACTTTTCGAGCAGTTGGCGGTTCCAGTTTGTAGAACCATCAGCACCAAAAAAGAACTGGCGCATATTATTGTCTATACCAACTATCTCGAAACCTTGTTTGGCAAAGAACTTACAAGCCTCCGAGCCAATTAAACCCGCCGATCCAGTAATGATTGCAACGCTCACGTTTTACCGCCTGACAAAATATAGTTTTCTTTGTTTTGTGCGATCGAACAAATCGGAAATTATCCTGATTTTCCCTTGCATACATCTTCGCACAATTGGGCAAAGAATTTACCTTTGATATTCCAATCATAGATTTCCCTGACGTGATTTCGACCTGCTTCACCCAAGCGCGATCGCAACTCGGCATCGCCAGCTAAATGAGCGATCGCCTCAGCTAGACCCTGCACTGCCTGTTCTGGATTGTAAGCAGGTACTTTTACCCCCGTTTGTGCCGTCACTTGAGTAGCAGGCCCTCCCAGATCCAAGCAGACGATCGGACGCCCCGCCGCCATCCCCTCCAGACACGTCCACCCCCCTGAATCGTGCAAGCTAGGGTGAATCAGTACATGAGACTCCCCTAACTTGTCCAAAGTTTCTTCGCGCGGCAGCCTCCCCCACAACTTAACTTGAGAAGCAATGCCCAATTCTTGCGCTAAAGACTGAAGGCGATCGCGTTCCGGGCCATCCCCCAGCAGCCAATATTCGGCATTCGGCAACTTAGCTCGGGCAAAGGCGCGTACAGCCAGGTGATAGCCTTTCCAGTGCAGCAACCGCCCCATACTGATGAACCTGATCGGCGAATCCCCTGGCATTTTGCACTCTCCCAGCCGCTCCATCTCTGCCTTTGACAGACCGGCTTCTGAAAGCACCTGCACCTTTTTAGCCCCCATCGCCCGCACCCGCTTCGCCGTGTCATCCGTTGTCGCCAAAGCTAAGACGCTTCTCCGAGCCGTCATCCTGGCAAAGGGATCTCTCTCACCGAGGCGCTGTCCCCAGTCTCGCGCTGTTTCGTAAAGTTTTGCCTTGGAGCTAAAATCTTCCCAAAAAGGTTTAGGGGCTGCTTCGCCGCCGCCCACAGGCCCCCAAATAAAAGGAACAGGCAGCAGCGAGATGAAGCTCGGCGACCAAAATTTAACGTAGGTGACGTGGCGGGCGATGTCGAAATTAATTTGGCGGTGGAGATCGCGCGCCTCTAAATAAGCCAAAATTTGCCACAGGTAATAGTGCAATTGCAGCCCTCCCTGTCTACCTTTAAAGTTTTCGCTCCAGCCGAAAGGCTCAATGTAGACGAAGTGCAGGTTAGGGTTCGGGCACGCGGCGAGGAAGGCTTCAATAGCGGTACGGTAAAAGGTGCGAGTTATTACCCATACATCTTGATGTTTGGCGGCTTCTACCACCGCATTCCAGCCCACTCCTTCCTCAGATCCTTGTCCGGGTTCGCAGGCAAAGGCAGATAAAAGAATTTTCATCGGCAATTGTTAGTGGTTAGTGGTTAGTTGTTAGGCGTGAGTTTTTAATTTGTTGTTAGCGGTTAGTTTTTGTTGGTTACTTAAAAACGCTGTTTTTTTTATACTAACCACAACAGCTTAACCACGAACCATTAAAAATGATGTTACTTCGACATAAGCTTGGGCGGCTGTTTCGGGAGTTTTTTGAGCAATTAGTTCGCGCGATCGCTCTCCCATCGACTTAATCAAATCTGGATTGTCCAGAAAACGCCGCATCGCCGAGGCCAAACCTTGAGAGTCTCTAGGATCGAAAATGTAACCATTCTCCCCTTCAGCAATCAATTCGCAGGAAGCTGCACCATTTGAGCAGAGTACAGGTTTGCCAAAAACCATCGCCTCCGGTACCACCATTCCCCAGACATCCTCAAAAGTAGGAAATACAAAAACATCAGCTTGCTGAAAGTAAGCACCCAAACTTCCATATTCCACCCATCCGGCCCAAGTTACCTGCTCTTCAAAATTGCGCTCTTTAATAAAAGCTTCCAGTTCCTCCCGCTGATCTCCCTTGCCAACAATCAACAGCGAATAATCAGCATAACCTTGACTTTTAAGAATAGCGCAAGCTTCTAAAAGCGTCTTAATTCCCTTTCTAGCTGTGACCCGCCCTACATACAGAAAAATTGGGCGTTTTAACTGCAAATTTGGCGGCTTAGTTCGATCCAACCGTTTCATTAAAGCTCCCGCATCCGGGACAAGATAGGTTCTAGTAAAAATTTTTTGCTCGGGTACGTTAAGCGCTTCTATCAGATATTGTTTGCCAGCATTACTGTTAGAAACAAAAGCATCGGCAAACCGCACCAGTATGCGGCGAACAAATGTCCGAAAACTGGAATCTCTAAAGTCTGTATTCGGGGAACTGCCATCATAAATAATCGCAATTTTCCATCCCATCAGTGGTTTTAACAAAGCCACAATTACAGTCCACAAAGAGAAAGCTTGGGGAAATACGACTTGAGGACGAAATTCAAGCAGATAACCGATAATGGCTGGTGAGACTACAATGAATCCGCGATCGTAGCCTGTATTTATCTTTGTCGTTTCGACAAAACTCGTCTTTCCTACTAGCTGAATTGCCGACGATCCAGGCATTTTTGGGTCGAATCCCGGCCAGACACCGCCGGTGTAGAACACAGTGTTTTTAAACACTTTCGTAAATTCTCTCAAAACAGGCTGCCAGTAAGCTCCCAGGCCCACTTCCGGGACAAGCCAAGCGATGCGGAGTTCATCCATGCGGTTCACCTTTAGTTGTAGCTACGACAAGAAAGCCGGCGGTATCGCCAAAAATCTTCCCCATTCCCTGTGCTTGCAAAAATACAATCAGCCGCGATAGCCTACAGATCCTCGGCGGAGCGAGATCAAAATCAACCTCAAATAAGGTAACAGCCAATATATCGGCCACAAGATATTCGTGTGCCGCTGTACCAGCACTTTCGACTCTTTTGGCCCAAAACCCTTGGGTTGCAGTACCTTTTTAAATCGATCGAGCAAACTCATGTTCGGGTCTTCCCAGCAGTTACCCTCCGGCGGGTTGGTCGAGCAGGTGCCCGCGTATCCAGGAACCACCCAAACTGTACAATTTTGTTGCACCGCTCGCAAACCGTAGTCAATATCTCCCATGCTGTGGATGAATGCGGGGTCTAGGTTTCCCACTACTTCAACTACTGCTCGCGGCATCAAAACGCAGTTACCGTTCATAGTATGGCACGGCTGAGCTTCCTCGCTCGGTTCCACCAGGCGAAAGTGCAAAGGATGCCACCAGCTAGTCCGCAACCAGCCCCCATAAGTCAGCGCCCCAGTTTCCGAGTCACGAGTAGAACCCACTGCAATAGCTCGCGTGTTGCCTTGCTCAGCCAAGCAGCGGGACGTTGCCAGCATTGTGTTCAAGGCTTCCGGTTCCAGTACAGTGTCATCGTTGAGCCAGACGTAGTAGTCATAATTTTGCTTTATGGCTTCAGCAAATCCTTGCCGCATTCCTCCATTCCAAAACAGGTTCCCATCTCCGCGCAGCAATTTAACTTGCGGATAAGTCTCCTGCACAGCTTCGGCAGTACCGTCAGTGCTGGCATCGTCCACTAAGTACGCCACCAGCAAGACATCTGCAGGCAGCACCTGATTGAATAGCGCCGCGAGACTAGCTAAGGTCTTTTGCTTGCGGTTATGGCAAGTTATGATTGTTGCTATAGTGCTGTGTGGTTTCATCAATCTATAATAGTTTCATTCAATATTGTAGTCTGGAAAAAAATATGAGGCAATTACTCAAAAAAATAGCGTACAAAATACTTAAGCCTTTGGGATTCGATCTCCCGCGTCAAGGCATGAGAACATCTATGTACGGCGTGCTCGATCAGTTCATCAAGTTGGGTTTTCAACCAGAAACCGTTATAGATGTCGGCGTTGCCTACGGGACTTTTGAATTGTACGAAAAATTTCCCGAAACCCACTTTTTGCTGGTAGAGCCTTTGATCGAATACGAGAAAAATTTAAAAGAAATTTGTCAAAAATACAACGCTCAGTATATCATGGCTGGCGCCGGCGCTCAAGCGGGAAATATTACGATTAACGTTCACCCTCAACTTTACGGATCTTCTACTCTCAAGGAGTCAGAAGGTAGTGTTGCCGACGGTGTGCCCAGGGAAATTCCTCTGGTTGTCCTTGATGATTTGTGCCGGGAAAGAAACTTAAAAGGGCCTTATTTATTGAAAGTAGACGTGCAGGGCGCTGAGCTTAATGTTTTAGACGGCTCTCGCCAGGTGCTGGAGGATACAGAAATAATCATTCTGGAAGTATCCCTGTTTGAATTCTTTGTCGGCGGGCCACAATTCTACGATATCGTCAGTTATATGAAAGAGCGCGGATTCGCCACCTACGATATTTTTGGGGGTTACATCCGTCCTCTCGACGGAGCTTTAGCTCAAGTAGACATGGTGTTTGTTAAAGAAAACGGACAATTTAGAAAGTCTAATTTTTTTGCTACGCCACAGCAGCGGAAACAGTTGGTTTAAGGGGCGGCGCTGTTTGAAGCGCTGGCGAGTTCGGAAAAAAGAGACAAATAGCGATTTGCTTGTATGTCTAAGGTAAATTCTTGTTCCACTTTTTGACGGGCCCTGGCGCAGAGTTTTTGATGTCGATCGGGATCTTCGAGTACCCATGCAATACCTCTTGCTAAGTCTTCTGTTTCATAAGGTTTAGCTAAATAGCCATTTGAGCAGTGTTCGATCATATCCGGCAGTCCCCCGATATTGAATGCGACGCTGGGGATTGCACAGGCTCCAGCTTCCATCACCGTGTTTGGCAAATTATCGTAAACAGAAGGGGCGACGAAGACATCTGCTGCTGCATAAACTGTTGCTAAGGAGATATCATCTGCTAGATTACCCAAATAGTGAGCTTTAAAACCCAGTTCAACGGCATTTTCCGGTTGAGAAGAACCAAAAACCAGCAGCTCTATCCGATCTTTCCAGCCAGACTTGCTCAGGCTTTGCAACGCCGATACTAGCAGGTTAAACCCTTTCCAGCGGTTGCTAGTTCCACCTGCAATCCCAAAGAGTACAATTTGTTTATCTTTAGGTAAATTCAGGATTTCTCGCGCCCATTGACTATTGAGGGGTTTATACTTTTGAATATCGATGCCGTAAGGAATTACCTCTATTCGATAATCTTTGAACAAAGAACTAGAAGTAGCGCATTTAGCCAACCAAGCGCTAGGGCTAACCAGAGTTAGGTCAATATTTTTCCAAGCTTTAGCTTTCCGCTGCCACACCCACCGCGACAGATCCGAATCTTTGCTGCTGTGCAGTTGCGGGCAGCTACCGCAAGATTTAGTGTAGCGATCGCACTCTTCGCTGTAGTGGCATCCACCTGTAAAAGACCACATATCGTGGAGCGTCCAGACTAGGGGTTTATTAAACTTCGGAACACTTTCTACTTGCATATAACCCCCACAAACCCAGTGCAGGTTAATAATATCTGGTTGAATTTTGGCAACTTTAGCAGCCAGGGAATCCGGCAGCCATTCTGGAGAAAATATAGCGGGATTTCTCTCGGGGTAAAGCCGCAATGGCAAGTTTGATATAGTTGAAATAATCTTATCAAACTTATTCGCAATGCCATTCTGTGACAAGATGACATTCGGATCGCCACTTTTCTTATTTTTCACCAGCATTTGCGAAGATACGCCAATCCCCTGCAAACCTTGGTGCAGTCTATAAGCGGCGCGGGCTGCACCGCCTTCAAGATCGGAACTATTGATAAGTACAACCTTCATCTCCCCTGCCTATCCTCTAGTGTTCTCTCGGATTTTACTTGGTTTTTTTCAACAGTTTATGGATTTTTTTTTGCACCTTCTTTAGCAGCGGCGGATCGTAATCATACAAAGTATTTTGAGTAAAATTATCTGCTTGCGTATCCCTAATTGCAAAAGGCGGATGTTTCAGCGGAAATGTTATAGCTTCTGCTGGTATATTATTGTAGGGACTGCTGGCATCCCCCGTGTGGGTTCCTCCCGTACCGTGTCCGATGTTAGAAGCTAAATTGACATTTGCCAGAATATTCATACCATTTTGAATAAAGCTAGCAAATGCCCACTGGAAATCCCAAGTATCTATTTTTCCGTCATAACAAAGTTGAAAAATATTTGTCCAAACTTTTACAGCTTGCGGATCTCCCAGTACATCGGCCAAAAAATTACCATCGCGAATTTCCGGCCACAGCTTCATGTCTAAATCGTAGTATCGCCAAGCTCGCCTCCAACTCGCCCAACTCCAGCAGTGAGTGTAGCGAGAAAAGTAGTAACTAAAATCAGTTCGCTGTCGCCCAAACTGCACATTTTGACCGGATATTGACATAATCCGCCGATCGTCTCGGTAGCGATCGAGCAATTCCTCAGCGAAACGGAAAAATGTAGGATCGGGCAGACAGTCATCCTCAAGAATAATTGCCTCTTCAACCGTATCAAACACCCAATCTATACCGCTAGAAACCCGCCGCCGACAGCCCAGGTTTACGTCAGCGTAATTTTTCAAAACTTCGCAGTCCCAATCTACTCGGTCAATAATCGCACGAGCCCGATCGCAATCTTGGTCTTCCCCCGGTCTATCTGCACGGGGCCCGTCAGCAACTACTAACAGTTTCTGCGGCTTTACTTTGCGAATTTCTGCAAACACCCTTTCAGTTTCTTGGGGGCGTTTAAAAATAATAAATGCGACGGGGGTTTTCAATTGCCAATCGGACATTTAACTACTCTACTATGTTTATGATTGTATGCAAGTCTCGCTTCGTACAAAAAAAATTCCAAGTATTTACTGTACTTCCAGCATTGACTAAAAAAAGATTAACCAGGTCGCAAATCTCGCCAGGAAGTAGATTCTAAGTCTACCAGTCTCATTTCTCCTGCAGTACCCGCAAAGTGCAGAAAAAAAGTATTGATCAGAGCCGTCGTTGCACACTCGCTAGCCCGCCTGTCAACCAACCGCCCGGGCATCCCTTTTGATAAAAGTTTGCCTTTGACCCGGTTAAATAAACTGGGTTTTGTGTGCGGTTTGGGGAGCAAAAATGGGTAATACAAAGCTTTGTGGACGCTCCAGACAGTGCTGAAGCGCGGATCGATCCATTGAACGCGATCGGCTTTCAACAGTTCATAAGAAAGCCAAGGCATTTCACCGAACCCTGTTTCCTCGCATTCATAATACACTTTTTCTAAAATCGAGCGGTGGTGAGACGGTGAAAGTACCATAATACCATCTTGGACAATCCGATCGAATTCGGCAGGAATACCGTACTTTGCATAAGTACCCCGCTCGTTTTTTTCGTCCGTAATTCCCCAAGTTTCAAACAATCGGTCTCTAGCTTCAGCAGATAACTGGTCGTTAGGTGTTGCCCATTCTGGGGCCGCGCCTACTTTATCAACAGCCACACCTTCCACAATACAAGGAGCATTTGCCGAATTGATCAAAACGTCTGCATCTACCCAGACTACTCTATCATATTTATTGACAGATTCTTCGCCCAGAATTAGACATTTTTGCCAGCAGGGCGATCGCTTTTGCGCCCGTGCTGAATCATCTAAAGGCTCTTCAATACAAATCAGATCGTATCCGTGCCTATCTGCATACTTTTGCCAGTTTGCTTGGCACAAATTTTTCCAGTTTTCCAAATATTTTTGACCAATTGTCAGCGTTACTATGGCTTTAGAATTCGTCATATTTTTCTGCTATCCTCCACCCTTTCAATTAACAACATCAGCAGTCATGTAGGATTTAAACTCATCAACAGTCAGAACCATCACAGCCGCTATGAATGCCAGTGTATCAGTGTTCGTCTGATAGGGCAAAAATCTATAGCGAAAAGCAGCCATTTTCTGGTCGATCTCTTGGTAAATAATGTCTTGTGCAAAGTTTCCCCACCGTTCATCTATTAAATCCATTGTCATGCCAGCATGGCCAGAAGGCAGCAGCATATTAGAGCCGTGCAGGCCTATTACTAAACGGCTATCAGCATAAATTTGGCAGATTTCCTGCTCGATTTTTTCATTAAACTTCTCCACTCTATAATCTTCAATCCATTCTGGGAACTGAGTCTTTGTGCCTAAACCTGCTACTGCAAATTGTGCTGACGGTACGCGCGATCGAATTCCCTCAAATAACCTGCGTACCTTCCAATTTTGAACCGCCAGCCCAATTGACTGCAGATTCAGCCTTCTCAGAACTCGGAACAGCAAACTGTTGATAAAAAGGCGGTCTTCCCGCCAAATAAAGGTAATATTGACCTCTTCTTTGTCGAAGCTGTGCTTGGGAACTCTAGTAAACCGCGTGATGTCGAACTGACTCGGATGAGAATAGGCTTCGCTCACATAAATTTGCTCGAAGCGTTTCGTTTCTTCCTCAACAAACTCGGCGAAGCTAGGATAATAATCTCGACCATTTTTTAAAGCAATGGGTACTGTCCAAACTTCAGCGACTCCATCGGGAACCATCCACCTCAAGAACTTAGGCACTATCACAACTAACCCGCAGTCGGGGTTGCACTCCAAGTGTCTTTGTGCGTTCAGTAACTTTAACAGCGAGTGACCGTAAAGATAGTCAATACAGTTTAAAATGATGACCCGCTGGCACGGCTTGAAAATTTCTTTGGTGATTTCAAGTTTCTCACTTCGAGGATTTTGGAGTGAATTTAGCAATGGTTTTCCCAACCATTCTGCGACGTAACTGTTGCCAGAAAAAACCTCTCCTTTTGCTAAATCAACTTGCAGGGATGTATGAGAGCCATGACCGACTCTCAATAAATCGATTATTTCACTACCAGAGTCCGACTTAAATTCAACACAAATGTGCATACCCTGCCACAAAATTTTTGCTGGCTGTAGAGCCGTCCCAGATGTGGGGCAATTAGATTTATGCTGAATTTGGGGTTTAATTTCAATCATTTTAGTAATCCTATTAGCCGGGAAGCAGCATTATACAAGTTAAGCGATCGCCAAATTAATTTGCCAAAAGGGCGCAATTCCTTAATCAGGAAATTGACTAAAATAATCACGTAAAAATAAGTAATCAGAGTAGCCGCAGTAGCACCAAAAGCTCCATACTTAGGAATGAGCCACAAGTTTAACCCCACATTTAAAATCGACCCGATTACAGTCAAGTAAAGACTGTAGCGCAACTGACCCTCGATCGTAAAATAGGTGTTCCGCGCTACTCCAAAGTTACTGCCAAATTGCGCCCAAACATAGATTGCGAGTACCGCTGCTGACTTAGCATACTTGTCACCGTACAGCACGTGCACTATCCACGGAGAAAGTAAGGAAATCGGGATTGCCACTCCCAACCATAAAATCATCATAGTATCACAATAAATTTGAAATTTATTTAGATATTCTTCATAATTTCTCTCTCTCAAATTCGCTAATTTGGGAAAAATAGAGGCAGATATTATCATGGGCAAGAAATCGCAGATTTCCGAGATTTTAACAGCAGCCGCATAATATCCAAGTTCAGCATTTTTATTCATCGCACCCAGCATGAGCTGATCGGTTTTTGAGTACAAATAAACTGCCAATCCCGACAAAATTATCGGCCAACTCTCCCGCAGCAGTTGCTTGCCTCGGGCCCAACTGAATTGCCAATCCTGAATTTTATTTCCTGTAAGGCGATAAAAATATACATAAGCTATTCCTACGAGCGCCACCTCTGCCAATCTCATGCACGCGAAGGCAAGCAGCGGCGCTTTAATCAGCACCAATCCAATTCTGACTCCGGCAACCAAAAAACATACCGAATTCTTCGCCAGCACTATATATTTTGACTGCACTTGAGACTGGAACCAAAAATTGATTGCCTCAAAAGCCTGAAAGATAGTTCCGGCGGCGATAATTCCCACCAGCCAGCGAGTCAGGTATTCGTCAGGCTTGAATAGCGAAATCACCGCGACAGTTAACAGCAGAGTGATGCAGCCGCCAGTAAATTGCAGCCCGAAGGCAGTTCCCAGCGTTTCGTTTTTGGATTCAGGATTGCGAGCGATATCGCGGATGATGATGCTGCCCAATCCCATTGTGGCTACCGAACTAAAAACTGACACAAAGGCGATCGCGTAGTTGAGCAAGCCAAATTGAACGGGCCCCAGATAGCGGGCCACCCAAAGCCCTACCACCAAACCCAGACCCATCTGCAAAATTTGGTCAGTGAACAGCCACGCCAGATTCACGAGTACCTGACGGAGACCTGGCCCGAGTTTTTGACTTGCCGCAGTTAGCTTATCTAACATCAGAAAGTTTTGAGTCCTTATAATAAATAAATATGTTTTTTGAGCGTTTGAGAATGAATTAACAACCCTGGTTATTATGATAGTCTATCATAAACTTTGGCAGTAATTAAACATTTATTTAAAAAGTTTTTGCTGTTCTGGTTGAGGATTTTTTGCTCGGTTTGAGTACCTTGCCAGCATCGGGATGCGAGCGGTACGGGGTGTTTTGTTTAATTTCAATCACTTGCTCGAAGCGAGCAGCCGAGAAGCTGCTTTGTATAAATTCAGCGAGCCAAGAATTAAACTTGCGAAAGGTTTTAATTCTTTTATGTAAAAGTTTACTAAAATACTTACGTAAAAATAAGTGATTAAAGTTGCCACTGTTGCTCCCAATGCTCCATACTGAGGAATTAGTAAAGAGTTCAATACTATATTAAAAATTGAACCTGCTACAGTCAAGTAAAGATTGTATTGCAGTTGACCTTCGAGAGCAAAATAGGTATTTCTAGCTATCCAGAAATTGCTGCCCAATTGAGCCCAGACGTAGATTGACAGCACTCCGGCTGAAGCTGCATATTGCTCGCCGTAAAGAGTCTGGACTATGAAAGGAGCTAGCAAAGAAATTGGCACTGCCACTCCCAACCACAAAAATAACATGGTATCCGAGTAAATCTGAATTTTTTTCAGGTATTCGGCATAATTTGTTTCTCTTAACTGTGCGAGTTTGGGGTAAATAGAAGAAGCGATAATCAGCGGCAAGAAATCGCAAGTTTCCGACAGTTTAACTGCAACTACGTAATATCCTAACTCAGTTTTATCTACAGAACCGAGCATAATCAGATCTATTTTGGAATAGAATAAAATCGCCAAGCTAGACAGCACCAGCGGCCTGCTTTCCTGAAGCAGTTGTTTGCCTCGCTGCCAACTGACTCGCCACAACTTGAAATTATTGCCCCTGCTTTGATAGACAAGTGCGATCGCCAATCCCCCCAAAGCCACCTCTGCCAAACTCACCCAAGCAAAAGCAATCAGCGGTGCTTGGACTTGAATCAATCCGATGCTGATTCCTGCAACCAGTAAAGATACGGAGTTTTTAGCAACATCAGTATACTTAGATTGAAGTTGCGACTGAAACCAAAAGTTTATTGTTTCAAAGGATTGAAACATAGTTCCGGCTGCGACGATCCCCACCAACCAGAGAGTTAAACTGTCCTTGGGATTCAGTAGCGAAATCGCTGTCACCGCCAGCAGTAAAGTAATAATTCCCCCTGTCAGTTGTATAACAAAAGCAGTCCCCAGAGTCTCTTCCTCGCATTCGGGATCGCGAGCAATATCCCGCACTACAAGAGTACCCAATCCCATCGCCGCCGCAGGAGCAAACAGCGAGACAAGAGCGTGAGCGTAATTGAGCAAGCCAAATTGTGTCGGCCCCAGATAGCGAGCCACCCACACTCCGACCAACAAACGCAGACCCATCTGCAAAATTTGGTCAGTCAGCAGCCAAACCAGATTGCCAATTAACAGACCCATGCCGGCGCCGAGCTTTTGACTTAGCGCAGTTAGCTTATCTAACATCAGGAAGTTTTGAGTCCTTATCAAAAATAAATATACTTTTCGAGCGCTGGGAAATCAATGAAAAACCAGGCTCATTAATATGATATCTCATAGTTCTATCGATTTTTAACTTCTGCAAATTAATGGGGATTCAATCTGGATTCAGATGGGGACGGCAAATCGCGTCCGTAAATGCGGCGGTTGCTGGATGGAGATTTGCTACTATCGATACAGAGTCTAACTGTTAATAATACGTAAGCAAGCCAAACATCCCCCATCTCACCTAAAGAGCCTTCAGTAATGTTATTCAATATTATAAACACCAAGTAAATAATCGGTATTCCCGATTCAGATAGCGGGCTGCGACTCAGTTGTCGCACTGCCAAAATTAGATTAGTAAACAGGGAACCTAAGATTAAAAAAAGTCCCGGATAACCGAAAGATAGCAATACTGATATAGCACCGTTGTGAGCAGTTTTTGGTTGAAATCCATTGGCAGTATATATGAAATAAGCTGGAGTTTGCGCGCCAATTTCTTCTTGTTTAAAAAAGCCATCAAATCCATAGCCAAACCAAGGGCGCTGATTCGCCGCCGCGATCAATTGCGGCCAAAACTCTGTCCGCCCTGTCAGTGTCAAATCTTTTCCCAATCCCCCGACAACAATAGACTCTAAGTTGTCTATGATATAAACGCTGGTAATAATACCCAAGACGGTAAAGCCGACAATACAAGTAAAAGCCCATTGAAACTTTAACCTGCTCAAAAAACTTAAAGATGACACTACAACTATGAGCATCAAACTATTAACTAGAGAACCCCCCGAGCTACTAGCTCTCACCAAATAAAAGGAAAACAACATGAATGCCAGAGCTATCCAGCGTTCTTTCTGAGTTTTAGCACCTTGGGAATAGTGCAGATACCAAAGTGCTGTACTCAGAACCATGATGCTGCCGAAAGCATTTTTATGGGTGGTAATTCCTGCAAATTCTTTTCCCACATTCGGGTACCGCAAAATGCTAACTATGCCGATCGAGGTATAGCCCCACCGCAGTAACGCAGATAATTCTGGCCACTCATATCGCGCACCCACATAAAAACTAAAAATCGTAAAACCTGTAAATGCTATCCCGGCTTTTAGCGTGATCTCGGGAACTAACGACCACAGCGTCGATATTATTGGCAGCAAACAATACACGCAAAAGCCAGGATTTCTCAAAACCAAAAATGATAAGGCTTCGACAAATTGATTTTTGAAAAAACTAATAAATCTCCCCGACAGAACCAAGATTACCCAGGGATAAAAAACCCAGGGAAGTTGAGAAATATTACTGCCATTGGTAGCAACCAGATTGACAAAATGTATGTAGTTAAACGGAGGCAGGTTGACGTGGGGAGATATGAATATGTAACAAACAGCAAACCATTTTTCCCAGAGCAAACCTAATTTTTTGTTAGCCGCTAACTGAAAAATCAAAATCGTGCTAATCAGTGCCACACCGGCCACTAAAGCCAGCAATAAATTATTGCCGAAAATTAGCTCCCTAATCATTCTGGCCATAAAATTTTACCCTTTTTTTTAAAAAATATTAATTGAGCAGCCGGCTAACTCCACTAAGTTAACAAGAAACCGAGGCTGTTGTCGCGCGATCGCCTTGGCGCGGGCTGCGTTGCATCTAAATAATCTGTTGCTGTCTCCCGTCAGAGTCCCCTCGTCGGAGTGTCGGAGGATCGGAGGCAAGCTTTCATTACCTCTGCCGCAAGTGTGGGCGCCAATTTGTTTAGCTACCGACAACCAATCGTGTTGACGGGTTGTCACCCCGTCAATTGGAAACCTTGATTGAGAGGCTCAAAAAAAACTTGCATCTGGCTGCAGACAGCGGTAGACCATTTTCGCATCTGGCATCTTGGCGATCGTCTTAGGAGATCGTGCGTGTTATTATTTTCCAACCTTTACGGGCAATTGTTAGCAGTTGGCATTGTTATTTTTAGGTCACTGATGGATGGTCAGTTTATCCCTGTTTCATTCCTAATGGCGACCAGATTGCGAGCAAAACTTATAGCCTTTCTCAAAAAGATGAGGTATGACTGACAGCTTACATAACCAGCCAGACTAAGAGGGCTGAAGCCCAACAACATCCGCGAATCTTTCGCTCGAACCGCTATATATAACCAGAGTCAAAGGAGAGAACACACGCTTACGTGATTATTTAGCTCGTCTACACCGCCAAACTTTATGCTATTCCAAGTCTATAAAAATGCTGGCTCACTCGAAGAGTCTATTAATTTATTAAGTAGGTAGGCGCAAATAAACAAAATTATGTAACAAAATGTAAATCTATCATAACCGTTGCGATTGCTTCGTTTCACGGAGTGACCCTCGCAATGACTACTTATGTATTTTCTCACTCATCTAATTACCAAATTATAAAGGAATCTCGATCGCAAATTCCGTACCTTCTCCTACAGCAGAACGGCAGCTCAAGGCTCCGCCGTGTTTTTCCGCGACAATTCGGTAACTGATGGCTAACCCCAAACCGGTGCCTTTCCCGATCGGTTTTGTTGTGAAAAACGGGTCAAACAATCGGCTCCGCACGTCTTCTGTCATGCCGATCGCATTATCGGCAATGCGGATGCAAATACTATTTTCGTTCAGGGCTTCTGTGCGAATGCTAATAGTTGGTTCCCAATCGTCGCCGGCCGCCGTTAGCGAAGCCCTCGGAGAGGATCGCCTTTTTTGGTTGCAAGCATCTTCCAAGGCGTCAATACTGTTGCTAAGCAGATTCATAAATACCTGATTTAGCTGACCTGCATAACATTCTATTAAGGGGAGTTTACCGTAATCTTTGATTACTTTAATTTCGGGATAGTCGCCTCTGGCTCGCAGTTTGTTGTGCAAAATTATGAGCGTATTGTCTATGCCTTCGTGAAGGTTAGTAAGCTTTTTTCCCGAGCCGTCTAAACGCGAGAAATTTCGCAAGCTCAGAACTATTTCGCGAATGCGATCTGCTCCCATTTTCATCGAAGATAATATTTTTAGCAAATCTACTCTCAGAAATTCTAAATCGATCTTTTCAATACATGATTGAACTTCTACCGTTGGCTGAGGATAGCATCTTTGGTAGAGTTCCACAAGCTGCAACAAGTCTCTGACATATTGGCTGGCGTAAGAAATATTGCCGTAGATAAAACTGACAGGGTTATTAATTTCGTGAGCCACTCCAGCTACCATTTGACCGAGACTTGACATTTTTTCGGTATGAATTAGGTGAGCTTGAGTTTCTCGAAGTTCTTTGAGAGCGATTTCTAGCTGCTGTGCTCTGTTGTTGGCGATCGCCTCTGAGAGCCGCAAAGCATCGTCCGCTGCTTTGCGCTCTGTCATGTCAAAAATGGCACCGTTGAGGGATAAAACTTGACCTGCGGCGTTGAAAATGGCTTGACCTTTCTCTGCAACCCACCGCACATTTCCGTCGCAGTGAATCAGGCGATATTCGATCGTGTAAGGTTGTTTTGTCTTAACAGCCAGATCGATAATTTTCTCGATCTGCAGCAGGTCATCGGGATGAATTATACTAGAAAAAGCCTGCACCGGTTTAAGCATAAAGTTTGCTGCGGGATAGCCGGAAATAGCTTCTATGCCGCTGCTGATAAAAGTTAAGCTCGATCGCCCAGCAGCACTGCAACGGTAAACTGCACCGGGAATGCTAGAAACTAATGACCTAAATTCTTGTTCCCTTTCCCGCAAAGCTGCCTCAATCCGCTTGCGCTCGGTAATGTCGCGAGCAAACGCGCACTGATATTCTTTGCCGTTAAATTCCAAATGGTCGATCGTAATTTCTACTGGAAAAATACGACCGTACTTAGTGAGGTGGTGAACTTCAATATTAACCGAACCGCACCGTTTTAAGACATTCCAGTGCAAACTCCAAGCTGTTTGGGGAAAATCTGGATTGATGTCGTGCACGGTCATCGAGAGCAATTCTGCGGCAGAATATCCCAATGAAGAGCAAGCCGCGTCGTTGACGTACAAAAATTTACCGTTGGGCCCGATCCAGAATACCGCATCTGCCGATCGGTCGATCGCACATTGAGTCAATTGCAACTTTTCCTCAACCCGCTGGCGGTCGGCAATTTCTTTTTCTAGCTTTTCGTTAAGCGAATTGAGAGCTAAAGCGCGATCGACAATAGTATCTGAAAGGTAAAGATCGATCGATTGTTTTGCCAATTCTCCTTTCTCGATATCATGCTGGTGCTGATTTTCTTCTACTTGTTTTAACGAAAGTTGTGGAAGATTTTCTGTTTTATTTAAACCAGACTCGGCAAGTGCTTTCGGCATGAATGCGAGGGCGACTGCGGCTAAAAGTAAAGAAATCAAAGCACTTGCAGCTTTGAGAGTTACCGACAGCCAACATATGGAATGCCAAAGCGTCCAAACTTCCGTCAGTTTAGCAGCACCCCAGGCAAAAAAAACAACGGCAAACATCCGGAAAATCTTGGTGTGAGAACCTTGGCGGCTAAAATAAACTAAAAATAGCGCGATCGAGCAATAAGCCAGTGCCGTCAGCGAGTCAAAAATAGCATACAGTCGCAACTCCGTCAGTGCGTTGCACCCGAGTGCGGAAGATAAAGCAACTGTTGAAAAAAAAACTGTTAATTGTTCTTGCATAAAGTTCAAGAAAAAAGTTATCTGTACCAATGCAAATCCGATCAAATATAATTATTTGATTTTGGCTACTGAAATATTTACATAATTATAGACTTTTTTCATTTTTTATGAAACAGCTATTTTTTCAGGGAATGTCAAAACTAGCTAGGTTGGGTTCCGGGAGCAAAGCTTTCGGCAAGTATGAGCGATTGGGAGCGTCGCAGCTCGCCACGCTTAGGTTTCTCGCAGTGACGGAATAAATACATAGCCTCGCCTACTTATTGCTTCTGAAACATTTAAATTTTTAATGATCCTTATTAACAATAGTCCGGACAGTTTTTACATAGCCCAATGGCTTATTCTCGCTAGACTTCGCAGCCCCTGTGGATAATTAAATCAATGTCAGCTCCACCCCTGACTTACATTTAATTCGACTTTTTTACGATCCTTGCCCCGCGTAAGCTTGTAGTCTCGTTCCCAAAACTGTCCGGAGTATTGTATTAAGTTTTCTTTTAGATGACTTAAGCTGTGAGCCAGGAGTCTTAAACCCCTGGCTCGCTCATGGACTAACGGGCTTTTAATGCTGAGCAAATCTCAATTTTTGTGCTGGAAATCCACAATTAAGCGCCTCCCAGCGCCCAATGCACCAAAGTCCGAACTCCAAAACCCGTAGCCCCAGGGCCATTGTAGCCATTTTCTTTGTCAGTCCAAACCGGGCCGGCAATATCTAAATGCACCCAAGCAGTATCCTTCACAAACTGCTTCAAAAATAGCGCTGCTGTAATCGAACCGCCGGGACGCGGCCCAGTATTTTTCATGTCAGCGTGCAATGCTTTCAAGCCCTCAAAATACTTCTCTTCCATCGGCATTCGCCAAAATTTTTCGCCTGCCAATTCTGAGGCGGCGACTATTTCGGCGGCGACGCTATCTTGAGGACTCCACAAACCCGCGATCTCGTCGCCCAAAGCAATTATGCAAGCCCCGGTTAGAGTTGCTAAATCGACAATTGCGTCAACTCCCAATTTATCAGCAAATACCAAAGCATCAGCCAGGGTTAAACGGCCTTCTGCATCGGTATTGTTGACTTCAATTGTTTTGCCGTTGGAAGCTGTAAGGATGTCTCCAGGGCGCATGGCGCGGCCGCTGATCATGTTTTCAGTGACGGCGCTGATAAAGTGAACTTCCACATCTGGTTTGATGTGACCGATCGCCTTTGCCGCTCCCAAAGTAGCCGCAGCGCCCCCCATATCTACTTTCATCATTTCAATGCCGCTGCCGGCTCCTTTGATGTTCAAACCGCCGGAATCAAAGGTCAATCCTTTGCCCACAATTGCTATTTTGCGGCGCGGTGTGCCTTCTGGTTTGTAAGTGAGGTGGATGAATTTTGGCGGTAAATCAGATGCTAGGGCAACGCCGAGAAAGGCTCCCATGCCTAGTTTTTCGCAGTCTTCCCGCTCCAAAATTTCTAATTCTAAACCGCATTCGGCAGCTAGACTTTGAGCAGTTTCGGCCATTGTAATTGGGGTGACAAAATTTGCCGGCGCTGCGACTAATTCCCGTGCTAAAATGACTCCGGCAGTAATTTGGCGGGCGCGGGCGATCGCGCTTTCGGTACCGGCAAAACCGAGCAAATGAATTTGTTCGAGTTGCGGGCTTTTGTCTTCAGGTTCCGATTTGAAACGGTTGTCTTGATTTAGGGAGAGTTCTACACCTTCGGCGATCGCGCTTGCTGTAGAATCCGGCGCGTTTTTCCATACAGGAAAGCTAATTCCGAGGGTTTTGCATTTTTCCTTTTTGGCTAACTTGGCGCAAATACCCGCAGCTTGCCGCACGGTGTCTAATTTTAACTCTTCTGTTTTGCCCAAACCGACGATCGCAATTTTGCGGATGGGATTATTGCCGCCGACGCGGGCGATCGCGCTCGTACCCACTTTGCCCTTAAAATCTACTTCCAGTAGCAGCTCTTTCAAAGTGCCTGCCAGCTTTTCATCTAATTGTGCCAGATCGCCGGTGAGTTCCAGGGCGTCCTCAAACAGACCAATTGCCAGGGCGTCTCCCGTCCAAACAGAGCGGGGCGTATCGGTGACTAGAAATTCCATGTTTTGATTTAGAGTTGAGATTTTAGACTTTAGATTGTACTTTTTGACACCCCCCCGGCCCAAGCGCGAGGGATTCTAGCGGTTGTCTAAGACGAGGCTGAAGCCGTCGTCAAAGACGCATCACCAGTTAAGGGACTGTCATTGACCCCACCCTCTGAATCAACGATTTCCATTGCAGACACCGCTTTCTGAAGATTCAAAGGACACGCAAATCCTACCCACTGCCCAATATTTTGCGAAGCGTTCCAGTCCGCGTTACAGCGATACCCATCAAATCCTTTGAATTGGTGCTTGACTCGTTTGCCGATAACACCATTTCGATGATCCGATTTACTGGTATAGGGTGCCGGCACCGACTCAACGGGAACACCTGCACGAATCGCTTTATAGCGGGTGAAGATTTCAAGCTGATAGAACGCCCAAGCATCTCGGTTCTGAGCTGCATCCGATTTGGTTTTCTTGCGTTGCTTTGAGGTACTTCTGATTTCTGAAAGATCCTCAAACCGCAATCCCATTCCGAAGTATGAAGCAAACTGAACCAACTGCCTAGAAATCTCGTGATTGATCTGCGTCATGATGCGACGCTCACGCGATTCTAGCTGCTTAACCTTTTTCAGCTTTTTCGCTTCTTGGAGAACCTTACGGGTTTTCTGAAACCGTCGTCGGGTGGCTTTAACTTTGCGACCATTCCAGAACTTGCCGAAGGAGTTGGGCAGTGCTGCGACTGCAATATTGTTTTGTCCTCGATCGACTCCAATCCAACCTTTAACATCACCTGCATCGGGAACTTCCATCGATACAGAAATGAGTGCATACCAAACACCTTTTTTGGACTTGCATAGCTTCAGACTGCCTAATTTGGCAGAACCTTCGATCGCTTTATCCAAAACTTCGGTATGCGAGGCGGCATGAACATCAAGAGGAATTCTTCCTTTCCGCCCTCGATAGAGACTGAAAGAGACAGTGAATAAATTGCCCGACTTGAGAACCTCATAACCTTGGTTGTTCACTTCAAGCCACATTTGCTTAAAGTGCTTCACCTTAGTTTTTGCATGGGTGTTCCGAATGGTTTGATTGATCCACATCGATCCAATCTCAATATGTCTAAACGCGGCACTCGTCAGCTTTTTACGATCCTTGTTGTCAACTGCCAGCAAATCATTTGCAACAGCCGTATTGACGGCGGTGAGCCGCTCAAATTCAAGTGCTTTGCAGGCATTCAACCTGTGAAACGGAAGCTTTAACGTTAGTGTTAGCTGAGCCATATTAAGAACGACCTTAACTTGACCTGTTAATTGTATCCTGCAAATAGTCGTAGGATATGAAGAATGGTTAAAGATCCGACCCATACTGCAGGAAGACAGCCTGTTGTTAGCTTTCCTCCCCCGGCCCCAGCACGGAGGCTCTAAGCATAAGTTTTGGTAGTTAGCCGTTTTTCCTTTGTGCGGGTAAATAGATCGATCGCACAAATTCCCCGCTCCGCATCGAAATAAATTCTGCTACTATATCAGCCAAGTCCGCTTGCGATCGGATCTCGCACCAATCTCAATAATCTGTTTAGGGGCCGGCCCAAAGGGCCCGCCCCACTCTTAACTTTTATTTCTCGTTGAACAGGTATCCTGCCTGTTATGGCGTGGAACACGCATCCTGCCTGTTATGGCTCTTGACAAACGATCGGTTTTTTATTCTTATTCTCTTAAATTTTCCCATGCTAAAACGACGCCGAGCCCGAATTTTTGTTTTAATCAGCGTTTCAGTTTGCGTTATTTCGATCGGCTCTTGGCTTGCTGCGACGAAATGGATGGGTTTGGGCTCGTTCCAGAAAGATGGGCAGCCCCTCGATGCAGCGAATTCCGAATCGGAAGTCAAGATGCTGGTGTCGCTGTCACCGATCGAGCGATCGGCGAAATTAGTTGAACTCGCAGCCAGTCAGTCTGCAAGTACAAACCCGCAGCAGCAAATCTCCCCTCAAAGCCGGGCCCGCTACCTGCTTGCCAGCGATTTAATCCAGCAAGGAAATGCCGCCAAAGCATTAACATTATTGGATAAATTAGAGCAAGAATATCCGGTTTTAGCTGCTCACATTGCCCTAAAAAGAGCGCAAGCTTACCAATTGAGCGGCGACAAAGGCAAAGCCCAAAAAGCTTGGCAGGAACTGCTAAAAAATTATCCGAGCGACCCCGTAGCAGCGGAAGCTTTATATGTTTTAGGCAAGTCAAAACCGGAATATTGGCAACAGGCAATTACTGAATTTCCCGCTCATCCCCGCAGCGTAGAAATTGCCCTCGCTAAGTTAAAAGAAAATCCCAATCAGCCGGAGTTGATGCTGCTCGTAGCAAAACACGGTCATTATGTCAATGATTACGGTACAATTTTGGAACAACTTGTGCAGCGAAACAGCGCCGCTTTGAAACCGGAAGATTGGGAAGAAATTGCCTTCGGCTATTGGGAAAAACAGGATTACGGCAAAGGAGCTATTGCTTACGGGAAAGCTCCCCGCACCGCCCAAAATCTTTACCGGAAAGCTCGCGGTTTGTGGCTCGACGGAAAAATCCCGGAATCGAAAATTGCCTATCAAGAATTAGTGCGGGATTTCCCCGATGCCGAAGATACTGGTTTGGGTTTAATTCGGCTGTCGCGCTTGAACGAACCGAAAGAAGCGATCGTTTTGCTCGATCGAGTTATTAGCAAATTCCCCAATTATGCCGCCGAAGCTTTGTTAGATAAATCCAAACTTCTGGACAAATTAGGCAGCGGTCAATCCGCCTCAGATACCCGCAAGTTGCTATTGACAAAATACAACAATTCTGATAAAGCAAGCGAACTGCGGTGGACGATCGCCCAGCAGTATGCCAAAGGCGGGGATTTAAAATCAGCTTGGCAGTGGGCGAGAGAATTAACCACCCACAATCCCGACAGCGAACAAGCTCCAGAAGCAGCATTTTGGGTCGGAAAATGGGCACAGCAACTCGGCCGCCAACAAGACGCCAAGACTTCATTTGAGTACACTCTCTTACGCTATCCAGAATCATATTTTGCGTGGCGATCCGCTGTACTTCTCGGCTGGCCCGTAGGCGACTTTACCACAGTCCGAGATTTGTCTCCCAATGTAGTGCGGCCCCCTCAGCGCCCCGAACCAACGGCCGGTTCTCCTGCGTTAAAAGAACTCTATCAATTAGGTCAAGATAGAGATGCTTGGACGCTGTGGCAAATAGAATTTATCAACCGCGTAGAACCAAGTATTGCGGAACAGTTTACCGACGGTTTAATGCGAGTAGCAGTCGGAGACAATTTAGACGGTTTGTGGATGGTTGGGAGTTTGCGGCAGCGCGAAAAACCCGATGATAGAACCCAATACCTCGCTCTCAGACAGCAACCGATTTATTGGCAAGCGCTTTATCCTTTTCCTTACTTAGAAACCATTGTCAAGTGGTCGCAAGAACGCAAAATAAATCCAGTATTAGTAACCGCCTTGATCCGGCAAGAATCGCGGTTTATGCCCGGGATAAAATCATCAGTTGGTGCCACCGGTTTAATGCAAGTAATGCCGGAAACCGCAGCTTGGGTTGCTGATAAAATCAGCCTCAAAAAGTATTCATTGGAGAATGTGGACGACAACGTTAAACTCGGTACGTGGTATTTGGATCACACTCACGACGAGTACAAGAATAACTCGATGTTAGCTGTGGCGAGTTACAATGCCGGGCCGAATGCAGTATCAGATTGGTTGAAGCGGTTTGATTTTAGCGACCCGGATGCTTTTGCGGAAAAGATTCCGTTTCCTGAAACCAAAGGATACGTAAAATCGGTGTTTGAGAATTACTGGAATTATCTGCGGATTTACAATCCAGAAGTTAATCAGTTAATGAGCGAGCATTATGCGGCTGCTCAGAAAAAAGCGAAGTGAATTATTCGCGGTGTGGGGGCGGGTTTATCTAAATTGTTGGTAAGCTGTTCGACATTTAAAATAGGATTGTAAGGTGCGTCAGTAGATAAGCGTTTTTTGTGCCTAATAAGTGTTCGAGCTGACGCACCCTACAAACCTAGTTAGTTGTTTAAATGCGTAACAGCTTAATCGTTATATCTTTTTGGTGGAACCCGCCCCTTGTATCTTAAAAGAGTCAGTCAGGCGATCGCCACAAAAGAGTGGGCGATCGCTGCGTCAAACAGGCGTAAATCTAAAGAAACAAGAAAAATATAAGCTGTTGTGCATTGAAACCACTAACTAGGCTGTTCCGGGTGCGTCATCCGCGAACACGCTCCGCTTAAACGGGAAATACTTCGGACGCTCCGCACCATACAATGCTTCAATTCTTTAATCTTTAATCTCAAATCTCAAATCTCAAATCGATCGACCTCAATTCCTGGTATTGGGGAACAAACGGCTGGAGTGTTATTAGCTGAAATCGGTCGGATTTCCGATTACAACAATGCTCGTCAATTAGCTGCTCATGCGGGTTTAACTCCCTGTCAACGCAGTTCAGCGACGGAGGTTAAAGGCAAAACTCGTTTGTCTTGTACCGGAAATGTCCGACGAAAAAAGGCATTGTATTTGCCTGCGGTGGTGGCAATGCGTCACAATCCCTTGCTCAAAGCTATGAGTGAACGATTATTGAGTCGTGGCTTTCGTCAAAATGCAGGTGATTGGTGCAATGATATCGGAAGTTGGTGCATTTGGCTTTTGGGATTTTAAAATCCCAAAAGCCTTTCGACCCAAATTATTTTACTGCTATCCCTTGACAAGTCAAGACAGTATCTACAAGATTTATGTTCGGTGATGGAAAGATTATCTTAGCGAACCGTGACTGTATAAGTCAGTTTAAAGGGTTTGAAATTAGTTCCTTTTTTTGGCTCGCCGCTGAGTTCTAATTCATAAATCCCTGCCTTGGGAAATACGATATCGGCTCCTGGCATTCCTTGATATTTCTCCGCAGATACTGCTTTTAAAGGGGGCTGTATCAGTGGCTTATCCGCTTCTTTGCGATTTTTGGTATAAACCGCTAATTTGCAATTGCACTGCTCTAAAGGGATGATTTGACCGCCCCTGCGAGTCAGCGCAAACCAGACTCTCGCAGGCTGTCCGGCGCGGGGGTTGTGGTTGGGTTCTAGGTGAAAGGTAGCAGCTACATCTCCCGAGACTTCGACTTCGTGCGCCAAAACTGAAATCGAGTTTAAGTGCGGCGCACTGGGAATTGCTGCTTCAATTAGCAATCCCAAAAAAACTAACAATCCCAAACTTTTACTTTTGTTTAACAGGCGAAACATAGAACTTCTCCAGTGATAAAATTGACCAAAATAAGCGCGATCGCACTAACAAGACACCTAGGGCAATTATTCCCAACAGCAGCGCCCGCAATTGATTAACCGCCGTCCATTCAAAGCCGCCCAGATAGTCGGAACCGATGAGAGTTGCGTGTACAGCGCACAGCAAGAAAGCTGGAACGCTTAACAGGTGAAGCATTCGCCACAGTTTGCCTAAATAATTTTGAATGCGATCGACACTTGTAACCGCCGCCGGCAACATCAACAGCAGCGACAGCATCCCAGCCGCCATTCCTAACTGATGCTGCGGCACCATGAAAGACACAGCATCAAAATTCCATTGCAGCGTATGATCCAGCATATGAAACGTGTGGGCGAGTGCTAAGACAAACGCGCCCACACCCAAGGCGCGGCGGTAGCGCAGCAGTTGCGGCAAAAACTTGCTAACCGGACGCGCCAACAGTGCTAGCATCAAGCACAGCAGCCCTGCGTGGCCTGTGAAATCGACCATTTCATCGGTTCGCAGCAAGGTAAGAATCCCGATCGCCACTGTCACCCAACCACCCGCACGAAACAGTTGACTCCGCGTGTTTGCGCTCAATCTGCCAGCAAAAAAACCCACTCCCAGCATAGTGGGCAGCGTGCCGAGTCCGAAAGCCAGCATCGTCGCCGCACCCAAAACCGGGTTTCCGGTTTCCGCCGCCTTAATCTGCGCCGCGTAGAGGAAACCGCAGGGAATCAAACCCCAAAGCAAACCCAAAGCAACCGGCACCCACCAGTTTTTTTGTGCCGAAAGCTTGCTCATTGCTTGTCCGACTCGATCGTGCGACATTGGGTGCAGCAGCGGCAATCTGGGCAGCAAGTTCGGTTGAATTTGCACTAATCCGAACCAAATCAGCATCGTGCCCGTGAGAAGTGCGATCGCGCGCCGCAATTCGCTACCCGTACCGGCCAAAAATCCGCCAGCAATTAACACCGAACCCAGTCCGCCAATTGCAGCACCAACCAAAGCGTAAGCTGCAATTCTCCCCAAATTCAGCAGCAAATGAAAGCGGAAAGCAGCTAATTTATCGTTGCGGGAATTTGAGAGAGAAAACGCCACTGTCAGCGGGCCGCACATCCCCGCGCAGTGACCGAAACTGCCGAGAAATCCCAAAGTGCTAATTAGCAGCAGGTCTAACATTTTGAGTCAGTAGTCAGCAGTCATTAGTTATTAGTTTTTTTACTGCTGATTGATTATTGATGAGTGTTGACTATCCTAAATGTAGCCTATCGATTTTGTCAAAAGACAGTCTGTCAAACTTATTAACAAGTCTTGCTACCAATTACCAATTACCCATTACCATTACCCATTTTGAATGCCGAGCGCTAAAATTCCCAATATTTTATCAACCTGATTCAAAAAATACTCCAATAAATCTATTTGAACTGATTGCCCTTCCAGCATTAAAAACTTCCAAATTTCTCCCGTTGTCACAACCCCATAAATCCTCGATACCTGATTTCCCTCCCGTTCGTTAAACAGTTGAGCTGCATACATTTCCGCTACGCACTGACCCAACCCAGCATTAATATTTTCCTTTTTAGCCTCAACGATTAAAATCGCCGGCGCGCTAACAATCAGGAACTCTACCGATCGACTAATCAGAAAATCGCAACTGCCGTTTAATCCCAAGTCGCTGTCAACCGTAAAATCAACTCCCGAAAACAAACTAATGCGATCTGGAAACTGTTTGGTAAGTTCCAGCAAAATCGGCGCAATAATCATTTCTGAGCGTGATTTTTCCGTATTACTCGCCAGAGCAAAAGGAACATTATAAGCTAAAGTTTCTGTTAAATGATTGCTGCATTCTAAAGCAGGTACGGCCGAAAACAAATCTTGCCTCGGCGAAATCGTTAAATTCAAAGTTTTTTTGACGCTTGCCAAACTAAAATCGCTGTAAGCCATACATTTTACCCTGAATTTTTTACTTTCTTAGGACTTACGCAACTGACACATATAGTAGGGTGCGTCTGAGGTCTAAACCATTAATAATCGCTCTCTAACGAAAGCCTGACGCACCCTACAAGTCTAATAACTAATGACTACTTTTGTTCTGGATGCGCGGCCGCCGACGAAGCTGCACCCATTTGATTAATAGCAGCAATTAGCTGGTAAAGCCGCCCCAAATCCCGCTGGTTGAAATGCAAAGTCAGGCGCGGCAGCTCGACAGTTGGATCTCCTATTTCTGGCGGCAAAGCTTGACTTTTTTCAATTTTTCCTGTGACAACAATATCGCTAAAATCAGCATTTAGCCGATCGACATTCTCCTCAGAAAGCTCTGTTTTCAAGCGAATTACCAGTTTTTCGCGCACGTAGCGGGAGGAGTGATAAACCAGATAAAAACTACCGATCGCCTCGCAAGCGACATTTACATCGTCAGTAATCGTATACAGGCTCCGATCGTCTGCTGAAATCAAACCCCGGCCGCGCAATTGTTTTTGCACAAAATAATTCCAATCGTGCCAATAATCTCCTCCCGGTCGATCGATCAATACCACAGGAGCCGGCCCGAACTTGCCAGTTTGAGTCAAAGTCAGACACTCAAAAGCCTCGTCCAGAGTGCCGAAACCGCCCGGAAACAAAGCCAAAGCATCGCTCTCGCGGAGAAAAAATAACTTGCGAGTGAAAAAATATTTAAAATTGAGCAACTTGCGATCGCCCTCAATGAAAGGATTAGAACTTTGCTCGAAAGGTAACTGAATGTTCAGCCCAAAAGAACGTTCAGCAGTCGCCCCCTCGTTCCCCGCCTGCATAATCCCGCCGCCGCCGCCAGTAATCACCATAAACCCCTGCTGCGCGATCGCCCGCGCAAAGTCTCTGGCCATCAAATACTCCGCAGATTCCGGCGACACCCTCGCCGAACCAAAAATCACAATTTTGCGAACGTGGCGGTAAGGATAAAACATCTCAAAAGCCTTTTCCATATCTCGCAGAGACGACGAGATAATTTTCCAGTCTAGGCGATCGAGATCCTCTCCAGTCATTTGCACTATAGTAGAGAGCGATCGTTCGATCCACTCAGAGTGCTTCAACATTGGCAAGCGATCGAGCAAATCCATCACTTCAGCTTGGAGGGACTCAAAACCTTGACCAGATCCAGAAGGAATCATGAATTTTTCCGAAACGGTAACAATTTTTCGCTACTAAAAATTAAGGGGCAAGCCAAATTTAGAAGCCAATAGCCACCAGCAAATTGCCCTGCTGGCAACTAATAACTTTTCCAGTAGCTTTGCCCCGGTTCTGAAGCGAGTTAACTTTCGCGGCCCAAAAAGAACAGTGCGAAACGCTCGCAGTTGGGTTAAACTTACATCCTGCACCATTCTCAAGAACAGGCAAGATGCGGGTTCCACAAAGAGTGAATTTTCTTGTGGGGTGGGCATCCTGCCCGTAAAAGGCTTATTGACAATGGTGCTCTTCAGTTGGGTTAAATGTACTTTTCCAGAGTGTTGGCCAGAGTAGTTTTGGGAACTGCCCCAACCACCATATCAACCCGTTGACCGCCCTTAAATATCATCAGCGTCGGAATGCTGCGGATACCGTATTCGCTGGCCACGTTAGGATTCTCGTCGGTATTAACTTTTACTACCTTGACCTGCCCTTCATACTGTTGAGCAATTTCGTCTACGACGGGTGCCACCATCCGACAGGGCCCGCACCAGGGAGCCCAAAAATCCACTAGAACTGGAACTTCGCTATCGAGCACTTCCTGCTTAAAGGTAGAGTCGGTTACTTGCGCGGCTGCTGACATCCCTAGCCATCCTTGTAAATACTATTTCTCGGATAACAAGTCTAGCAAAAAATGTAACCACTTGCGTCAACGATTTTAAGAGAAGGAAGTTCGGCAACAGATGTTGTAACGGATGTAACGGATTGAACCGATGTAACGGATTGAAAGGATCGATGTAGAGGGTGCAAGACCCGAGGCACAGGGCGATCGGGTAGGGAGCATCCAATTTTTGCTTTCAGATCGCGGACGGTTGCATCAGAATAATATATTTCGATGATATAGCGCGCTCACGTCGTCCATAGCGAACGATCTAGCGCGCTCGCGTCGTCTCGCTCGCACTCCTAAAAAACGGCTTTTTACCAAATTGGGATGCTCCCATCGGGTAGAACGCAGAATTAGAAATACTTTTAGCTCAAAATTTAAAACTGTTCCCCCACTCACTCCCTCCCCACTCTCCCCGACAATCCAGAGCTAACAGCCCCAGATCGGTACCTAGTAAATAAGACTGAAGCTTTGGGTAAAAAAGGAACCGCCCGAACAGTAGTCCGGGCGGAGTGTGGTGTGAGGAGTGAACGGAAACATTCGTCTCCGCTTCTTCTATTGTGACATCTCCTTCTCGATAATTCCACAAGATTCTGTAAAATTCGAGACTATCAAACAAAGTTTGTCAAGGTACGCTGGTATTCTGGCAGTAAATCTACTTACCCATGCCCAACTGCTGAGCTTTTTGATAGACTTTACCCTCAGTCAGCAGAGAAGGAGCAATTACCACTTCCACTTGCTGCATCTCCTTAAGATCCTTTGCGCCGAGGGTGCCCATGCTAGTTTTCAGAGCTCCGAGCAAGTTGTGCGTACCGTCATCTAGCAGCGCAGGCCCGCGCAAAATTTGCTCCACAGTGCCGGTAGTCCCGACGCGAATGCGAGTGCCTCGCGGCAAAACCGGGCTGGGAGTCGCCATCCCCCAGTGAAAGCCGCGGCCCGGAGCTTCGGCAGCCCTGGCAAAGGGCGAACCAATCATCACTCCATCGGCGCCGCAGGCAATACACTTGCAGATATCGCCGCCGGTAATTAAACCGCCGTCAGCAATCACCGACACGTATTTGCCAGTTTCGCGATAGTAGTCGTCCCGCGCGGCGGCGCAGTCTGCTACCGCTGTGGCTTGGGGAACGCCGACACCCAATACGCCCCTAGACGTGCAAGCAGCCCCCGGCCCAATGCCCACGAGAATGCCTGCGGCGCCGGTTTTCATTAAATTCAGGGCGACTTCGTAGGTGACGCAGTTGCCCAAAATTACTGGTATCGGCATCTCTTGACAGAATTGGGTCAAATCTAAAGATGCGATCGATTCAGGGGAAAGGAAAGCTGTCGAGACGACAGTTGCTTGCACAAAAAATATATCGGCTCCCGATTGAGCAACTGTTAAGCCGTATTTGCTCGCGCCGGCCGGTGTACCGCTGACGGCGGCAATCCCTCCTCCTGCTTTAATTTCTTTAATTCTCAGCTCGATTAATTCTGGCTTGATGGGTTCGGCATAGAGTTGCTGCATCAGGGAAACAAATTCGTGGTTCCCGACACTGGCGATGCGCTCTAATATTGGCTGGGGGTCGGCATAGCGGGTTTGAATTCCTTCTAGGTTGAGCACGCCCATTGCTCCCAATTCCGACAGCAAAACGGCCATGCGGACATCGACTACTCCATCCATTGCACTGGCGATGATCGGGATTTCTCGATCGATCCCGCCAATCTGCCACTTGGTATCTGCCAAACTCGGATCGAGGGTGCGCTGTCCGGGTACAAGCGCGATTTCATCTATGCCGTAAGCTCGGCGAGCGCTTTTGCCCCGCCCAATTTCAATATTCACGCTGTTTCACTTCCACAATGTATTTAAATTAGACTAACAAAAAGTTAGCCAGCCCGAGTTTAGCGATCGCACGGCTGTGTTAAAAAAAAGCTCGGCACTGATTCTGATTCTATTCTGATTATATGAAATCAAAGGGGGTGCTTTTCCTCAGCAACGGCCACGGGGAAGACGCGATTAACTGTCAAATTCTCAAAGCTTTGAGAGCATCTGGCGCGGATGTTGATGTTTCGGCGATGCCGGTTGTAGGTGAGGGGGGTGCTTACAGCCGATCGACCGTGCCAATTATTGGGCCCACCAGTCAAATGCCGTCTGGGGGAGTTTTTTACATGAATCCCCTGTTTTTTGTCAAAGATGTTGGGGCGGGGCTAATTGCTTTAACTTGGCAGCAATTGCAGGCTGTTTGGACGCATTCGCCCCGCTGCGATTTGGTGGTGGCGACTGGGGATATTGTCGCGGCGGCGATCGCCCGATCGATCTCGCGCCCCTATATAATTTTTCTGTCAGCTCATTCTAGTTATTACGAAGGGCGAGTCAATTTGGGTTTAATCTTGTGGCGCTTGCTTTCCTCCGAGAAATGTCTGGCTGTTTTTACTAGAGATGCTTTGACTGCTGCTGACTTAAACCGACAGGGTTTAAAGAAAGCTCAGTTTGTCGGCAATCCCATCATGGACAACCTCAATTCTACGGGCAAAGATTTGCAGTTAATGCCCGGAGTTCGGACGATCGCCCTCCTCCCCGGTTCTCGCCTCCCGGAAGCCACCGACAACCTCGTTTTGCTGCTGGAATTGGTCAAAGAAATTGCTGCCAATTCTACTGTACCGGTGCAGTTTCTGGCGGCATTAGTTCCGAGTTTGATGCTGGAATTAGATGATATCGCGGTGCGAGCTGGGTGGCAAATGCGATCGGGAAAGCTCATTTTTTCAGGAATCAAGCAGCACGGTAGCTCCACAGCAGCGACAGTTGAAGTGATTTGCTATTCTGATGCTTTCGCCGATATTTTGCAGCAGTCTAGCTTAGTAATTGGGATGACAGGAACTGCTGTCGAACAAGCTGCGGGCTTGGGAAAACCTGTAATTACCATTCCCGGTAACGGCCCGTCATTTACCTATCGGTTTGCGGAGGCTCAAAACCGGCTTTTAGGTGATTCCGTGCAGGTTATTGGCACACAACCTGCGAATTCTGATATTATCAAGGAAGCTGCTTTGACAGTCGATCGCACTTTGCAAGACGATCGATATTTAGCAAGTTGCGTTAACAATGGCTTAGAAAGAATGGGGCAAGCTGGTGGCAGCATAAAAATTGCTAATTACGTCGCAAACTATCTTGGTTATTGATTGTGGTAGGGTGCGTCATTCGATTTTAGATTTTAGATTTTAGATTTTGGATTGACCCCACGGATAAATTCGGGGGCTTGAGGATTTTAGATTTGAGATTTTGGATTGATTCCACGGATCGATCGCGTGGCGGGTACCACCTTTGAAATTCGCTTGTCAGGTTTTAAATTTTCAATCTGCACGGAAACTCTAATTCTGACGCACCATTTATTCCCTGGTGCGTCAGTATGAGATTGTTGATTTGTCTCGAAAATAATTGTCGCTGACGCACCCTACTGCTATTTCAACAACTCAGAAACAGTTTTAAACGAGTAACCTTTCGACTGCAAAGCCTTGACAATCATCTCCGTTGCTGCTACGGTTTTCGAGCGATCGCCCCCGCCGTCGTGCATCACCACAATCGAACCCGATCGCACATTGTCAATCACCCGATTTGCGATATCTTCTACCGTGTGTGTTTTTTCGTAATCTTGAGAATCCACATCCCACATAATCAGTTTTTTGTGCATTTGGGACACCAAATAAGACAAAACTACAAATCTCCGACCCCAAGGCGGTCGAAAACTGATACTATCTTGTTTAACCCCAACTTCCTGCAAAAGTTTGTCCGTTTTTTCAATTTCCGACAGCAGATACTCGCGGGGTTTAAACATCATATCCTTGTGAGAATAAGAATGATTTCCCAACTCATTCCCCCTGGCAATAATCATCGGCACAATTTCAGGATGTTTTTCAATATTGCGGCCGATTTCAAAAAAAGTAGCTTTAACTTGGTAGCGGTCTAAGATATCTAAAAGCTGATTTGTATACGGAGGATAGGGGCCGTCATCGTAGGTAAGCGCCACAACTTTCTGTTCAGTATCAGCGCGGTTGAAACCGAAATAATTGTTAAATTTAGTAACTCTTATCAACAACGATACTGCGAAAAATAACGCTAGTGTCCAAAGCAGAAACTTTTGTAAATTTTTACCGATTCGCATAGTTGCACGCACTCGATCTAGAATGAAAGTGGATTGCTGTCAGATTACCACAAATTGCGGCAGATAGCATTAATATCGATCGCGTTTGTCAAGTCTGCAAAAAAACGCCGGCAATACTGCCGGTGGCGAGTTGTTGTTGAGATTCCACACTAGAATATCGAAGCCAACAGAAGTGAGAAGAGCGATCGCGCCTGTGAAGAGATTTGAATAGAACTCCGCCTAGATAGCAGCCCGATCGCAAATTCCGACATTTCTAGCCATACCCTCCACCAGCAAGGTAATCTTGTCAATTTCCACCACATTTCTGCTTCTACAGATCGCTTTTTATAAATGGCTGACAGTCATGATTTTTGGCTCCTAATTCCCTGTTTTTCGGAACTTTGAGATGCGATCGACTGATATAGCAATCCTCGCATCAGTCGCAAAATCGATCGAGACCAGAATCCTTGCAGTGCGAGCCAGAAAGCTCGCGTATAATGCAAGCAAATCATTTAGGATTGCTATAGCTCGACTCGCTAACAGATTAATTCCCAACTACGCTTTAACTATCAGAGTAATGTTGTCAAGTCCCACGACGCGAACCACATCACCGGGTTTCAAAGTTATTTTTCGATCGCACTTAGCGGGCCACCAACTACTTTGGAAGCGGACGAGACCGCATTTATTAGGTCGAATTTCTTCTTCTACAATCGCTTTTTCTAAATAGCTGACAGTCATCATTCTTGGCTCCTCACTGCAAATTGTCCGTAACGTTGAGATGCGATAAACTGATATTTATACTCCCTAACAAAATAATTTTTAATTAAGGTTCAACGATGAGAGTAATGTTGTCAATTCCGACTACTTCAACCAAGTCACCGGGTTGAAAAGTTATGTCTCGACCGCACTTCGCCGGCCACCAACTGTTTTGGAAACGAACGCGACCGCACTCATTAGGTCGAATTTCTTCATCCACGATCGCTTTTTGGGAATTGTCAAAATTCATGATTGCTTGCTCCCGATTGTAGATTTGCCTTAACTTTCAGAATTGATGCCAAACGACGCTGCAACGATCAAAGTAATATTGTCAATTCCGACTACGCGAACCACCTCACCGGGTTCAAAAGTGATATCTAGATCGCACTTTGCCGGCCACCAACTGTTTTGGAAACGAACGCGGCCGGGCTCATTAGGTCGAATTTCTTCATCGACGATCGCTGTTTCAACATCGTTAATATACATAGCTGCTTGCTCCTGAATATAAGCTCGACTCGATCGGTGTGTAAGTTAGAAGCTTGTCCGTCAACTTCCCCTCCACACTCAACAGTATCCCCGGCCAACCTCGGCCGTGTCAGTCGGTAAAAGTCTATACAAGTCCACTGTTTGAGCGTGTAAGCGAGTCGGAAAAAGTCTGTTAAAGTTGTGTCAGATGGGTAACGCTAAACCTGGTGACTAAATGGAAGCCGATCGTGCACTGGATTTTACTAATTCGTTACTTGTGGCTCGAAACCTGAAAACTCTCGACAACCTTGACAGCGCGATCTTTCGCGAAGCATGGATGGGGGTGCAAGGCAGGACGTACCAACAGGTTGCAGATAGTGAAGGATATGGAGTAGGGACTGTTAAGGATGCTGCCTCTAATTTGTGGAAGCGACTTTCAGCCTTGTTTGGAGAAGGAGAAAAAGTCAAAAGAGACAACCTTCAGGCCGTAGTAGAGCGATTTTGGCGCAGCTACTCGAAATTAGAACCGCAGTCGGGACAGATTGTTGCGGCGACAGGATCTCTGGGCCCTGATTCGGAGTTGGACATCGAAAACCCCAACTTTTTGGGCAGGGAAGTGGCAATCGCCGATCTCAATACTCTCGTCAATCAAGGTGCAAAAGTGATTGTCATCCAAAGTGCCGGCGGTATGGGCAAAACGACTTTGGCCAGACAGTATCTCAAATCTCAAGGGTTCGATCGAGTAATTGAACTGTTGATGGCAAAAGAGACAGAGAATATCACAGCATTGGAAAGCGCGATCGAAGAATGGCTGAAGCAAGACTTTCAGGAAGAACCCGGGCCAGACTTTGGCGTCACCCTGGGGCGGCTGAAGCGGCAGCTTCAGACTCACAAAGTCGGCGTATTAATTGACAATTTGGAAGCTGCACTCGACGGACAAGGTAAGTTTATTGAACCGCACCGGCTTTACGTGGAACTGTTGCGAGTTTTGGCTGACGCGGCGGTGCAGTCGGTAACTCTGATTACCAGTCGCGATCGACTGTGCGATTCTGATGTCACCGTCGAACACTACCTGCTTCCGGGATTGGAAGTTGAAGTTTGGCGGCAGTTTTTTAGCTGTCGCAACATCAATATAGATGATGTCGCCCTCAAGGAAATGCACAAAGTTTACGGCGGCAATGCTAAAGCAATGGGCATTATTTGCGGCACGATCCGAGAAGATTTTGACGGAGATATGGCGGCCTACTGGCTGGAAAACAGCGACGATCCGCTCCTTGAAACAGACTTAAAAAATTTAGTTACCAGTCAGTTTAACCGCCTGCAAGAACTCGATGCCGAAGCCTATCAACTCCTCTGTCGCTTGGGCTGTTACCGCTATCAAGACGTGCCGACAGTCCCTACTGACGGACTTTTGTGTTTGCTGTGGGACGTGCCCGAAGCCGGACGCCGACAAATCATTAAATCGCTGTTGCACCGATCGCTAGTCGAGTCTCAGAAGGGCGAATACTGGCTGCATCCAGCAATTCGGGAAGAAGCGGTCGATCGGCTCTCGCCCGGAGACTGGGAGACTGCAAACCGCAAAGCCGCCGAGTTCTGGAGCGAGAGTGTTGAAAATATTGAGACTGTAGAAGATGCGCTGAAAGCTTTTGAAGCTTACTATCATTATGTGGCAATTAGCTGTTTCGAGCAGGCCGCGAGCGTCATCCTCAAAAAAATCAATATCCAGTTTGCCCAAGATTACAAGCTCGGTAGAGCGCTCTACAAATTAGGTTTCTTGCAGCCAATAATTTCAGCAACTACTCGCATCGTCAACAATGTGACTTCTGATTATTATTTGAGCGGTTTATACAGTCTTTTAGGCGTTTGTTACCGGATCTTAGGGGAGATAAATCAAGCGATAGAATGCCACCAAATATCGGAAATAAAAGCCACTAAATCTTTGCAAATTATAGCGAAAAGCAGCGAACCGGAAAACGGCAAACAAGCTAATCTGGAATTTTGGAAAGTTAACGCTGCAATTAATATAGGTTTTTGTCAAATAGAAATGCGGGAATTAGAATCAGCTATGGAGATATTTGTCAAGCTGAAAACTTCGCGGGACGAAATCGGGATTAACAGCTATTCGATCGATGTCGGCTTAGCTTTCCTCAACTCCTGTGTCGGAGCCAAAAAAGAGGCGGAAAAGCTCGCCGAAAAACTTTATGCCGATCGGGAAAACAGTCATTTGGTGGGTACGGGATACAAGTTAGTTTTTCTCGCCGCCACCTACAAAAACCTGGGAGAGACAGAGAAAGCTTTGAGCTTGTACCGCCAAGCGATCGCCCAAGCCGACCAAAACCATTACACCACCATCAAAGCCAAAGCTCTCAGCGGTATCGCCGAACTGTACCGAGAACGGGGAGAATTTGACCGAGCCCTGCAGCACCATGCAGAAGCAATAGAAATACTCGATCGAGCCAGCGCTAAATTAGACCGAGCCGAAGCTTGCTATCAACTAGCACTGACAGAACAAAAACTTGGTAACATCGAGAAAACCCAAGAAAATTTTGACCGCGCCGTTCAACTGTTCGGCGAAATGGACGCCAGCAAACAAGTAGAAAAAGTACAGTTAGCTGCGGCTAAAAAAACCGAAAAAATACCTAATTAATCGAGTAACAAATCAGAAAATAGATACAATACACGAAAGAAGAAACCTAAATTTTGTTGACATGAAACTAAAACGATTGGGACACGTAGCCGTCTGCGTGCAAGACATAGAGAAGTCTGCTGAGTTCTATCTAAACTTGGGCATGGAGTTGGTCTGGAAAGATGCAGACTGGGCTTATTTGAAAGCTGGAGAGGACGGATTGGCGCTGTTGAGTCCGAGTTACGACCAAGCAGGGCCGCATTTTGGGTTTGTATTTGACGATCGTACCGAAATGGAATCCGCCTACGAACAACTCAAAGCCGAAGGTGTTTCCGTCACCCGCATTCACGAACACCGCGACGGTACAGCATCTTTTTACGGCAGAGACCCTGACGGTAACGGTTTTGAATACCTTTACGAACCGGCTTGACGATTCTCGGACTTGCGGATCGATCGGGCTAAATCCGGGTAAGGTGTGCAGTGGGCACCCTACAAGATTGGTGCGCCCGCACTCTAGCCCGTTGCTGACGGCCCGGAACCTCCGTACAACTGGCCGAATAAAGTGACATACTGACACCGACGCTTCTACAGTACGGTGCAGGCTCTGAATCCGAAAAACAGCAGATTCCACGTTTATGAAGGACACCCGCTTATCGCTCTATCTCCGCCGTAGGGACACCGCGCCGTGCCGTGTCCCTACTTCATAAACCTGGAATCGGAACTATATCCACAACTTCCGAAAATCGGCTCGATAATCTAAAATCTAAAATCTAAAATCTAAAATCCTCATGTTGCAGAGAATACAAGTCAGAAACCGCTGGAAATCCATCTTCAAACCCTGGGAAGAATCAGACCCTTGGCTGTTTGCCGCTTGCATCGGCCTCACCATCTTCGGCGGAATCATGATCCGCAGCGTCGAAACCAACCAGGGGCTGATCGACTGGTGGCGGCACTGGGTAACTGGCGCAGTCGGTTTGTTCCTCGCCATCATCATTTCCCGCTGCCGCTATCAAATACTGATTGAGTGGAAATGGCCGATTTACATATTAATCAATTTGTCGCTGATCGCAGTCCGGTTTATCGGTTCTACAGGCCTCGGTGCCCAGCGGTGGATCAATATCGGCGGCTTCTACCTGCAACCGTCAGAATTTGCCAAAGTAGGCATGATTGTCACTTTAGCAGCTCTCCTGCACGACAAGACTGTCCCCACGGTGAGGGATATGTTGAGGATGCTGGCGATTATGGCTGTACCCTGGGGATTGATATTTGCCGAACCAAATTTAGGTACTTCCCTGGTGTTTGGCGCGATCACAATGGGGATGTTTTACTGGGGTAATGTCAATCCCGGCTGGCTAGTATTGCTGTTTTCTCCTCTATTCTCAGTTCTCCTCAACAACCTGTCTACACCGATTTGGATAGCCTGGGTAGTTATTGCTGGTATTATCGCTTGGCGATCGCTACCTTGGCCTTGGTTGGGGACTTTCGCTACTGTCCTGGTGAATGTGGTGTCGGGACACGTCGGACATCTTTTTTGGGGTGTCCTGAAGGATTATCAAAAAATGCGCTTGACGGGCTTTTTAAACCCCGAGAAAGACCCTTTAGGCAGCGGATATCACTTGATTCAATCTCGGATTGCTATTGGGGCCGGGGAACTCAAAGGCAGAGGTTTGTTTCACGGAACGCAAACTCAGCTTAACTTTATTCCCGAACAGCATACGGACTTTATCTTTTCAGCTATTGGCGAAGAATTGGGATTTATTGGCTGTATTTGCGTGCTGTCGGTGTTCTGGATAATTTGTTTCCGGTTGGTGATGCTCGCTCAAACTGCTAACGATAATTTTGGTTCTTTGTTGGCGATCGGCGTACTGTCAATGTTAATTTTTCAAGTGTTCGTAAATATTGGGATGAACATTGGGTTGGCTCCGGTTACGGGCATTCCGCTGCCTTTTCTGAGTTACGGGAATGCGTCGCTGCTGAGTAATTTTCTCGCGCTGGGACTGGTGGAGTCCGTGGCGAACCAGCGACAGCGCAAGAAGCGTTGGAATTAGACAATTGGCAATTGGCAAGAGATTCGCCGTCCTGAATAGGCAGAATGATTGTGCAATCACGCACCATATTAAATAATGGCGTTGCTGATTAACGGTATGAACTGAGATGTTGCACAATTGTCAATAAGCCTTTTATGAACAGGCTCTCCGGCCTGTGAAGCGAGAAAATCTACTCTTCGCTTCACAGGCCGGAGAGCCTGTTCTTGAGAATGGTGCAAGATGTGAGTATGAACCAACTTTTCGCTTGATGTTACAAAACTCACCATACTTGGCTGATGGCAATTGGGAACTCTTCAATTCATACCTGTATTAAGCAACGCCTGGAAGAACCAACAAACCCAAAATAAAAACCCGGTTTATTGGATAAACCGGGTTTTTATTGATTCCTAAAAAATCCTAGGGACACGGCATTGCCGTGTCCCTACAAGGACTCAAAACAAAAACCCGGTTTCTGAGCCCCATGCTAAAAAATTCTACAACTGCTTCACCTCAGCAACTAACTTCGCAACCACATCCTTAGCGCTACCAAACAACATCATCGTCTTATCCTTGTAGAACAACTCATTGTCTACACCGGAAAAACCAGCACTCATCCCGCGCTTAATCACGATCGTATGCTTGGCCTTATCAACCTCCAAAATCGGCATCCCGTAAATCGGGCTCGCCGTATCGTGACGCGCCGCCGGATTCACCACATCATTCGCACCAATCACCAGCGCTACATCCGTTTCGTCAAACTGCGGATTGATATCGTCCATATCGTACAACTGCGGATAAGGCACGTTTGCTTCCGCTAACAGCACATTCATGTGCCCCGGCATCCGCCCAGCCACCGGGTGAATCGCGTATTTCACGTCAACACCCATTTTTTCCAAACCGTCGGCTAACTCGCGCACGGCGTGCTGTGCTTGTGCTACAGCCATTCCGTAGCCGGGAATAATTACAACCGATCGCGCATAACCCAACATCATCGCACTTTCTTCGAGATTGATGCTGCGAACAGTTTTGTCAGTGGCACCACCAGCAGCCCCAGCAGCAGCCCCAGCACTTCCGCCACCGCTACCAAAGGCGCTAAACAGCACGCTACCAAGCGATCGATTCATCGCCTTGCACATGATTTGCGTCAAAATAATCCCCGACGCGCCAACAAGTGCTCCAGCGATAATCAGCATATTGTTCATCAAAATGAACCCAGCCACACTCGCCGCAATCCCCGAATAAGAGTTAAGCAGCGAAACCACCACGGGCATATCGCCGCCGCCAATTGGCAGCACAAACATGATCCCCAGAATATTGGAAATCGCCACCAAACCCAGGAATACCGGCACATTTTCGGGATTCGCCAGCATATAACCGCTGCCGGCTAAAAGTGCGATCGCCAGCATGGCATTAAACGGCTGTTGCAGCGGAAACGTCATCGGCGCACCAGGTAGCAATTCTTGCAGCTTCGCAAACGCTACAAGGCTACCAGTGAAAGTAATCCCGCCGATCAACACGCCCAAAAGGATCGTGATTGTCGCGTCTGGAGTCGGCGATTCGGCGATGCTGAGATAGCGCCAGAATTCGCCCACAGCAACGAGTGCAGAAGCCGCGCCCCCGAAACCGTTAAGCAAACCCACCATCTGCGGCATATCTGTCATCGCCACGGTTTTCGCCATAATTGTTCCCAAAATGGAACCGACGATAATTCCGACAGCAATCAATTCGTAGCTGACTACTTGCTTTTCCAGCAACGTACCGACGATCGCGATCAACATCCCGATCGCAGCTAACACATTTCCTTGACGGGCGGTTGCAGGGGAACCCAACTGTTTCAAACCGACAATAAACAAAGATGCGGCAACTAAATAACCTAGTTGAATGCCACTGGGCAGAAAATCGCTCACGCTTTAACCTCTTTTTTCTTGAACATTTGCAGCATTCGATCGGTTACTAAGAAACCGCCGACAACGTTAATTGTGGCCAGGGCGATCGCGATCGTCCCCAAAATCGAAGTAACAGTTACATTACCTTGGCCCGAAATCAGAATCGCGCCTAAAACCGCAATTCCCGAAATCGCATTCGATCCCGACATCAAAGGTGTGTGCAGCGTCGGGGGGACTTTATTGATTACTTCAAATCCCACAAACGACGCTAGAGTAAACACCACTAAACCTGCAATCAATCCTTCTGCCATAACAATTGGTAATTGGTAATTGGTTATCACTCATTAGTCATCAGTCATCAGTCATTAGTCATTAGTTGTTAGTCATTAGTTGTTAGTTGTTAGTTGTTAGTTGTTAGTTGTTAGTTGTTAGTTTCAATGACTACCGACTACCGACTACCAACTACTAACTACTAACTAATGACTACTAACTAATGACTAATGACTACTGACTAATGACTACTGACTAATGACTGCTGACTGCGGAAGCAGTCAAAGCATCCCGCACCCGATCGCAGCTAATTTCGCCGTTGCGGGCAACGCAAGCACCCGCGATGATATCATCTTCAAAATTCAAGTTGAGTTCCCGATCTTTCACCATCAACTGAAGTAAAGAGGAGACATTCTTCGAGTAAGTTTCGCTAGCGTGTATCGGCATTGACGAGGGCAAATTAATCGGGCCGATGACATTAACGCCGTTCCATTCAACATCTTTCCCCGCTTCAGAGCATTCGCAATTGCCGCCTTGTTCGGCCGCGAGGTCAACAATTACCGATCCGGGCTTCATTTGAGAAACCATTTCTCTAGTAACTAAAATAGGTGCTTTTCTGCCGGGAACTTGAGCAGTGGTAATCACTGCATCGGAAGCGCTGACGTGTTGGGTGAGCACTTGGCGGGTGTGTTCTTTAGCTGCTTCGGATAATTCTTTAGCGTAGCCGCCTGCTGCTACAGTTTCTTCCTTGAGTTCGACATCAAGAAATTTAGCGCCCAAACTTTGCACTTGTTCTTTTGTTTCCGGGCGGATGTCGAATGCTTCCACGACAGCGCCCAAACGGCGCGCCGTGGCGATCGCCTGCAAGCCAGCAACGCCCACACCCATTACCAAGACTTTCGCGGGGCGAATCGTACCCGCCGCCGTTGTCAGCATCGGAAAATACTTCGGCAAAGCGGAGGCTGCGATCAGTACGGCTTTGTAACCGGCGACGTTAGCCTGAGATGACAGCGCATCCATGCTTTGAGCTCGGCTGGTGCGCGGGATCATTTCCATGCTGAATGCCGTTACTTTGCGATCGGCCAAACGCTGCACTAAAGCCGGATTTCCCAAAGGATTCAAAAATCCGATGAAAACTCCTCCTTCCCGGAGTTGATGAACTTCTGATTCTTGCAATTCCCCGATTTTCACGACGACATCGGCTTCGCCCCACAGCCTAGCGGTATCGGCGACAACCTGAGCTCCGGCTTCTTCGTAAGCAAGATCCGAGAAAAAGGATTTTGCGCCGGCACCGGCCTCAACCCAAACTTCTACGCCTTGTTTTACCAATCGGGCCACAGCGTCGGGTACTAAAGCCACCCGGCGTTCGCCTGCTTCTATTTCTTTTGCGATCGCTAATTTCATACACTCTCCTTATTTAAGCTTTCCCAGGACGCTTGAAACCGCGCCTACACAGACATGGCGGTTGAAACCGCGCCTACACAGACAAAACCTGCCTCCGCAGGTTTCTTGAAGTGCGATTTTTAATCGCCCGATGCCTTGCTTTACATTGAAGCAGCCGTTGCCCTAAACTTCTCTCGTTGATACTAAAGCCGATCGCCCAAATTCGAGCCGTATCTTTAACTTATCTTATACATTCAAATTCGCTAATTTGTTAAGTTTGCAACCGATTATGATATAATATTCTGTCGGCTAGTTCTGTAGTTTAAATGTCAGTTATCAGTATTACGAAAAAAAATTGACCTCAGCCCGCAGTCGATCCCCCTCATCAATTTGCTGAGACATTCGATATATTGTAGGCACGATCGCAAATTTCGGGCGATCGATATTTAAGGTTCACCAAGAGTTTAATTAGAGGAGTTGTTATGCGACGATTATTTTCAGCATTAGCGGTTACAGGTTGCTTGGTGGCTGGGTTGCCCGCCATCAGTTTAGCCCAAGGAATGCCCGGATTCACGATTTTCGGCGGGCCCGAGCGCGCCAACCAGTTAAACTACCGCTTGGATTACGGCAAAGCGGGGATGAGCGGCGACAGATATCGGCTGCGAATTCCTTCCAAAAAAGTAAGTCTGGCGATCGCCCAACTAAACATATCCTATCCAGACTACTACAAAGGCGAATTCGACCAAAAAGATATTAAAGTGCGCGTCAAAGACAAAACAATAGAATTGCAAGAAGTAATCTGGGACAAAGAAAATAGATTCATAGAAATTTATCCCAAAGATCCAATTCCTGCCGGCAACAATGTTGAGGTTGTACTCTCCAACGTCAAAAACCCATCTCCGGGCGGAATGTACAATTTCAACGTCCGCATCCGCACCCCCGGGGACGTTCCCTTGCTGCGTTACCTCGGTACTTGGCTGTTGAGCATTGATTAGAAGCAGCGCGATCGGGTTGCGAGAATAAAATGCTCGTTTCCTGGTTTTGGAGAACCGAAAAATAGAACCTCCGGCTCATATAGCAATCCTAAACGATCGGTAAAATGAGTTTAGGGAGAATCCCGCCGTGCCATTTGTGTCAAATTCCGATAAAAACCCATAATAAATGTCGCTTGTAGTCGAGTCTATATCTCCCTAAATCCCCCTTAAGAAGGAGGACGAAATATCGCAATCTTATTCCCCCTTATTAAGAGGGGCTAGAGGTATCTCGCAGTTAGATGAACAAGAGAAACAGAGGGTTTTAGTCTTAATTAGACACCAAGGGCGCGGGGAAACTACCCCCTGAAAAATCTTGACAAATCCAATAGGATTGCTCTCGCCGTACTTGCAGCATGAATCTACTAGCAAAAATCAAAACAATAAAACTTCCTCCAGCGCTGCGATCGAGAAATTATCGCCTGTTTTTTGCAGGACAAAGCATCTCTCTGATTGGCAATTGGATGACGCAAGTCGCCACGATTTGGCTTGTCTACAATTTGAGCGATTCACCTTGGATGCTCGGCGTGGTGGGATTTACAAGTCAAATCCCCACATTATTTTTACTGCCTTTTGCAGGAGTTTTAATCGATCGCTGGAACCGCCACCGAGTCATAATTGCCACTCAAATATTAGCAATGGTTCAATCCTTAGCGCTAGCATTTTTAGCGCTAACAGGAGTCGTGAACATTTGGCAGATCGTGGTACTGAGTTTCTTTCAAGGCGCAATTAATGCGTTTGACGCGCCGGCACGGCAAGCTTTTGTACCCGAGCTCGTGGAAAAGAAAGCAGATTTAGCAAATGCGATCGCCATTAATGCTTCGATGTTCAACGCAGCCAGACTAATCGGCCCAGCAATGGCAGGTTTGCTGATAGCTACAGTCGGCCCAAGTTATTGCTTTCTGATTGACGGACTCAGCTACATCGCCGTAATTGCAGGCTTATTAGCGATGCAGATCAAACCCCGTCAAATTGCTGCAACTAATACCAAACCCTTACAAAGATTAAAAGAAGGATTCGTTTATGCCTTCGGGTTTCCCCCGATTCGAGCAATTTTACTGCTATTATCATTAGTCAGTTTGGCCGGAATGTCGCACACAGTTCTAGTCCCAATTTTTGCCACCAAAATCCTGCACGGCGACGCCCAAACTCTCGGCTTTTTGATGGCTGCTTCGGGAGTCGGAGCCTTTACGGGTGCGATTTATTTGATTTCGCGCAAAAGTATAGTTGGCCTCGGCAAATGGATTGCGATTTCACCGGCAATTATGGGATTTGGACTGATAGGTTTTGGTTTGTCCCACTTCTTGTGGCTGTCATTAATCATGATGTTGTTCGTTGGCTTTGGTTTCATTTTGCAATTTGCAGGAGGAAACACATTTTTGCAAACAATCGTTGAAGACGACAAACGCGGAAGAGTGATGAGCATATACACGATGGCATTTTTTGGAGTCACACCGTTTGGGAATTTAGTTGCCGGGGGATTGGCAAATTATATCGGCGCTCCCAATACAGTCATCATTGGAGGTATAATTTGTGTTTTAGGCTCCATCGTTTTTACCAAACAGTTGCCAGCTTTAAAAAACTTAGTCCGACCACTGTATCAAAAAATGGGTTTAATTTCGCACTAGGGATTTAGTCTAAAAGCACAAAAGCCAACATTAAACAAGATTCCCAAAGCTAATATCTGACTGTATCTCTAGCAATCCTCAACAATTTGTAAACTTTTCTCTTGTCTTCTCTTTCTCTGCGCCCTCTGCGCCCTCTGCGGTTAAAAAATCCAAATAAATTACGCAACCAGAGGTTAAACCAATGGCAAATACCAGTGCAATTCCACAGCAGCAGAGCGACGATCGAGTTCCCTTAAAAACCTGGATCGGCGTCATGGGAACAATTCTCGGCGCTTTCATGGCTGTTTTGGACATTCAAATCACCAATGCTTCTCTCAAAGATATTCAAGCGGCTTTAGGCGCAACTTTAGAAGAAGGTTCTTGGATTTCCACCGCCTATCTAGTCGCAGAAATTGTCGTAATTCCGCTGACTGGTTGGCTGTCGCAGGTGTTTTCAGTCCGTCGCTACATCTTGGTAAATGCCGCTTTCTTTGTCTTCTTTTCCATGTCCTGCGCTTGGGCGTGGGATTTGAATTCAATGATTGTGTTTCGGGCTTTGCAGGGATTGACGGGCGGCATCTTAATTCCGATGTCTTTTACATTTTTGATGACAAATTTACCGCCCAAAAAACTGCCTGTCGGCATGGCACTGTTTGCACTGACAGCTACTTTTGCACCATCCATCGGACCGACATTGGGAGGGTGGCTGACTGAGAATTACGGCTGGCAATATGTCTTTTATCTCAATTTGGTTCCAGGGCTGCTGCTGCTAGCTGCTGTGTGGTACGCAGTTGACCCTAAGCCGATGCAATTGTCACTGCTAAAAGGGGGTGACTGGTGGGGAATTGTCTCGATGGCGATCGGCTTGGGTGCCCTGCAAGTTGTCTTAGAAGAAGGAAGCCGCAAGGACTGGTTGAGTTCTGATTTTATTGTGCGTTTAAGCATAGTTGCGGCAATATTTCTCAGCGCTTTTTTCTGGATTGAATTAACTAGAAAAAAACCGTTTATTAACTTGCGATTGCTGACTCGTCGCAATTTCGGCTTAGCAAGTATTGTGAATATTTCCTTGGGAGTAGGATTGTACGGTTCAGTGTTTATTTTGCCACTGTATTTAGGTCAAATTCAGCAGTATAATTCTATGCAAATTGGCGAGGTGATTATGTGGGGTGGAGTGCCACAGTTATTCCTCGTGCCGATGGTGCCAAAATTGATGCAGCGAATCGATATGCGGCTGATGATTGGTATCGGTGTGAGTTTGTTTGCGGTGAGTTGTTTTATGAATGCCAGCATGACTCACGATACCGGTATCGATCAGTTACGTTGGTCGCAATTAGTCCGCGCAATGGGGCAGCCTTTAATTATGGTGCCGCTGTCAACTATTGCGACTGCTGGTATGGAGAAACACGAGGCTGGTTCGGCTTCGGGTTTGTTTAATATGATGCGAAATATGGGAGGTTCGATGGGGATTGCGGCGTTAGGAACTTTGGTGACGCAACGCGAGCAATTTCACTCGAATCGATTGGGAGAATCTGTTTCATTGTACAATTCGGCCACGCAGGAGCGAATTAATCAAATGACTCAGTATTTTGTGAGTCGCGGTGCAGATTTAAGCGTGGCGCAAAATCAGGCAATTAAGGCAATTGATAATATTGTCCGCCGGGAAGCTTCTGTGATGGCTTTTAATGATTGTTTTTACTTTGTGGGAATTGCTTTGCTGCTAAGTGGAATTGCAGTTTTGGGTTTTAAAAAGGTGAAAGCGGGTGCGGGTGCTGGGGGAGCTCATTGATTCTGTAGGGCGCGGAGTGCGCTGCATCTTTGGGGCGGGCAGGATGCCCACCCCACAAGAATTTTAAGAGTTTTCAAAATGCAGCGTAAATGTTTTTTATCTTGTTCACCATTCTTGTTGAGCTTCTGCTTCTGCTTGGATTAAATTTTGCCGCAGTTGCACCCAATTTATTTGATGGGAGGGCAAATCTTCGATGAGTTTTCCGCGCTGTAAATGCAGAATTCGCGTGCTAAATTGCTCGGCTAATTCTAATTGGTGGTTTACCATTAAAATTGTGGTTTGGCCGTTTGTTAGCTGTGTCATTACTTGCAAAAGGTGGGCGGCTTTTCCTGCGTCTAGGGCGGATGTTGGTTCGTCTAAAAGCAAGATTTTTGGTTGCAGGATGATGCCGCGGGCGATCGCCACGAGCTGTTTTTGGCCTGTGGAAAGCTGCAATTCGGTGCGATCGAGCCATTCTTGGGGTATGTGCAGTTGTTCGATCGCCCCGCTAATTCTCTCAGCAATGTTTGATGCAGTCACGCCCCGCAGCTTCAAAGGATAAGCCAATGCTTCTCGCACCGACATTCCCAAAAGCTTGGATTCTTGCAGGATGAGAGTGATTTGTTTGCGGAGTTCGATCGCAGGTATTTGGCGATATTCTGTATTTTCCAGATAAATCGAGCCGCTGGTGGGACTGCTAAGCCGATTTAGCAACCGCAACAGCGTTGTTTTGCCCGCACCTGAAGGGCCAACAATTGCCACGCGAGATCCCTTGTGTACCTGAAACGAGATATTTTCCAACAAATAACTTGAGGCGATCGGTGTTTTTACACTAACATTATCAATTCGCAGTTGAGGATTTGTTTCTGTATGATTTTCAGAATAATTAGGCATTTAATTAATTAAAAATATGGCTTTCGTGGAACGGGCATCTTGCCCGTTCTTGAGGCAGGCAATATGCCCGCCCCACAATCCAACTCACTCTGTGTGGAACGGGCATCTTGCCCGTTCTTGAGGCAGGCAAGATGCCCGCCCCACAATCCAACTCAAACTCAAACTTTTACAGCTTTTTCTAAAGGAAAACCCAGTTTTTCGCGCTGTTCCAAATAAAGCTGAGCCACTCGCCGCGCCAAATTGCGAATTTTGGTGATGTAGCGAGTTCTTTCCGTTACCGAAATCACACCTCTAGCATCGAGTAAATTGAAAGTGTGAGAACATTTTAACACATAATCAAGACTAGGCAAAACCAATCCTTTTTTTGTCAGTTGTTCGGCTTCTTGCTCGTACAATCCAAATAGCGTAAACAGCAATTCTGGATTAGAAGCTTCAAAGTTATAAGTACACTGTTCTATTTCTCCTTGCAGGTGAACGTCGCCGTAACTTATGCCATCCTTCCACTGAATTTTCGTCATCGCATCGACTTCTTGGAGATACATTGCGAGGCGTTCGAGTCCGTAGGTAATTTCAATGGAGACGGGGCGACAGTCAATGCTTCCACACTGTTGAAAATAGGTAAATTGGGTGATTTCCATGCCGTCGAGCCAGACTTCCCAGCCGACGCCCCAAGCTCCGAGGGTGGGCGATTCCCAGTTGTCTTCAACGAAGCGAATGTCGTGGTCTTCTGGGCGAATTCCTAATGCTCTCAGTGAGTCTAAATAGATGTCTTGGATGTTGGGAGGAGAGGGTTTAATTAAAACTTGATATTGATAGTAATGTTGGAAGCGGTTGGGATTTTCGCCGTAGCGTCCGTCGGTGGGGCGGCGACAGGGTTCGATGTAGGCGACAGACCAAGGTTCGGGGCCAATTGCTCTGAGAAAGGTGTGGGGATTCATGGTTCCTGCGCCTTTTTCCGTGTCGTAGGATTGGGCGATCAGGCAGCCTCGATCGCTCCAGAATTTGTTTAAGGTGGCAATGACTGATTGAAAGTTCACTGGTTTAAATCTGGTTAGTAAGTGTCTAAGCTTATTTAAGCATACTCAAGGCAGGGTTTATTGAAATCAACCCTGCCGAAATTAGATCGGACAGGATTTATAGCGAATTGCCCTACTCTGCTTTTTCCTGTTTGCGTTTTTCGATTTTCGCGATCGGTAATAACATAGTTTCTTCAAGGTCTTTTCTTATTTTCAAGCTAACTTTACGGGTATTCCGTATTTACCGCTGCTCATTTATCTGAAATTAATAGCCTAAATTTTTACACAGCAAGGATTTCCGGTCTTACTTTAGTTAATTTAAAGCAATTTTTTCCTGCAATTCATACCTAGCTTTGGTTTTAACGACTTAAACTAATAGTTTGGCACGCTAAGTACGGAAGATCCCAATTCGGCTGCCTATCTTTTTTTAACATAAGCGATGCTCAATCTTTACTCCATCAGGGTTTCAGGTGGGTTGTCACCCCCTCAGTCTTTTAACAAGTGATTACCAATAAACTAGGTTTATTTCCGATCGCCTACCCAGGGATGACACAAGCGTCGTTAGCGCAGCCCTCGAAGAGGATCGCACTCAGCCAGCGGGCTGGTCGTCATAATTTACCTCTTGGTGAATGGACAAAACGTGAGAACCTACCGAGCATCAGACTTTACCTTAGATGTGAATTCAAGTAATTGCCTCTTGCTTCTGAAAGGGAGATGATTTCATGCTTGGGAGCGATCGGCATTTCATCCTGATTTCATAATTGCGTGCAATTCTATAGAAGTAAACAAATTTGGAGTATCTCAGGTAGCAACATTTTCTTTCGGTACTCTATCTCTAGTCTCAATGAAGTGAGTGTTCCTCAACTTCTTGGCAAAGATAGGATTTTCAGTTCTTCAATTTAAAGTCATTGCTATTAGCAGATTCCAAAACGTTTTGTCCACCGCTATTCAAAACTATGTAATTGGGTTCCACCGCTATGCTGCTGACGCAAGGATTTTAAGTGAAGTCATCCATCCTCTAAACCACTATTCACGATTTCATCTAGCAAACGACATGAACAATACTTTTATTGCAAATTATTTTGATTGGGATCACCGGACTCCACGCAAACGCCACCGTTTGGCTAATAGGATATTTAATAAATTTCGATTGAACGGTCAAGTTATTCCAAAATCACCTGGCATGGCAAATGTAGAAGCTCGAATGAATATTTTTCATTTGGCAAGCCAAACAGCAGCATACAAAATATGTGGTGATGTTGTCGAAGTGGGTTGTAATGCTGGCGAAAGTTCGATTGTGATCAAAAAAGTTCTGAATGAGTATGCGCCGGAGAAACAATTTCATGTGTTTGACAGCTTTGAAGGGCTTCCAAAACTACAAGGAGACGATATTAAAGATGGAGTATACGATCGAGGTTCGATGACAGCGAGACTCGACGAATTCAAAAATAATTTTTCCGCTGTTGGACTGGATCTACCACATATTCATAAAGGATGGTTTGAGGATACTGTTCCTTCATGTCTTCCAGATAAGATCAGCTTTGCAATTGTGGACGGCGATCTATATAGCTCTACTAAATATGTACTGCCCCATGTTTACGAGCGTTTAACGCCAGGAGCTATTTGCTTATTTGGCATTTATTATGATGAAAAGGTGTTTTCACGTCTACATACTGCTGAGCCTTTCAAATCGCCTGGTGTAAAACGTGCTTGTGATGAGTTTTTTGCAGACAAGCCCGAACAAGTCTCTGTACTCTATGCTTGTGAGTATTCCAACGGCTATTTTCGCAAGCTGTAGAGACTGAGCAGTTTTAGGGGAATAATAATCTGGTGTTTCTATCCTGAGAGTGTTTCATCACCTTGCTAAATAGGACACTCCTCGGAATTGGGCGATCGGTAATAAATCTTGTTTATTGCCGATCGCCAACACATAGAATGAGGCAAATCCGTCGCACTCCTGAGCGGGCTAGGTGCTTGTGGCGCACCTTACGCTACCTTAAAAATCAAGGACTTTAGTCCTTACTACAAACCCGATTAATTGATGATTTCGCTGCGAGATACCTTACTACTTCTAGCCGGATTTGGGGTTAATTCGGGCGGCGAAACTTGAACACTTCCCCACTCATTCAAAAAGCTTTTCAGCAAAACCTCTTGCTGAGTGCGAAATGTCTCGACATTAGCCCCGCGATTCATAATCACAAACCACACTGTTTCTTGTTTTTGAGTTGGCAGCGCTCCGCCCAAAGCGCTAACATTATCCAACGTGCCAGATTTGACTACTGCTAATTTGGGAAGCGGCCGTTCTGAAAGTATTCCTTTATCTTTCCCAACTACAGTTAAGACATCAGCAACTGTCATGCTGTAAGGTTGAAGATAGCGTTCTAAAGCGATAAACAACGCGCAAGCAGCCCGGGGAGAAATGAGATTTTCTTCGCTCAATCCCGAACCGTTGACGAGTTGAATTTCAGCGGTAGGAACTCCGGTTGCTGCTGCTGCTTTTTGGGCGACTGTTTTGGCACCGCCGACAGTATCAGCTAGCATATCTGCCATGAGATTGTTGCTGTACTGATTCATTTTTTTGATCAGTTCGGCGAGGGGCAAAGAATAATGTTTGACTAAAGGCTGCACGCCGTTGGGAGGTGCTGGCAAAACTTTTACAGTACCCTCAATTGCTATTTGGGGTTTCGGCGTATTTGGAGGCAGTGTTTGATACTGGGCGGCGGCTTCGCTGGGCCAGATTTCACTGTTCAATCCTTGTTTGAGCAATTCTCCAGATTTGAGGGGATTTAATTCAAAATTCATGTAAAACTTATCGACAATTATCAAACTGCCAGTGATTCGCTTGATGCCTTTTTGATTTAAGGCGTTACCGAGGGCGATCGCCTCTTCCCAAACAAACAACGGATCGGCGCTTCCCCGAACAATTAAATCGCCTTTTAATACGCCCTTTTCAATTTTTCCCGTTGTACCAATTAAGGTGATAAATTGATGTTCCGGCCCGAATTCTTGCAGCGCTACCAGAGATGTTGCTACTTTGGTAATAGAAGCGGCTGAGAGAGGAACTGTACCTTGATGATTGGCTAACAAAGTATCGCCAGATTGCATCCAGATCCCTTGGTCTTCTTTGGCAAAACCTTGTGCTGTCAACCCGTTGAGATATTGCTGGATTTTGGTATTTGTGGAGGTTTCGGGATTGGTAGCAGAGACTGTTAAGGGCTGACTTGGTTTAACCGGCGGCGGGTTCGATTCAGCTACAGGAGAGGGAGATGCAAGTTGGGGCGATTCAGTAGCGGCGCATCCGGCAATAATTGTGAGAAGGGCGATCGAACTCGCAGCAGTCAAGTAGCGGTTTTTCAGCATTACTTTAATTTTTTTCATCAAATTTACGATCGTCTGTTCGGCACGCCCGATGGAAAGTTTAGCACTAGCCCGCGCGTTTTGGAGCATCCGCATCTGCGTTACCACAATTGCGAACCGCTAACATCAGCTATCTTCTTCTCCATCTTTCTTCGCGCTGTTCGCGTCTTCGTGGTTGGTTAAATAGATGTTGTTTAAAGACTGCGGGATTTTATACCAATAGCCCGGACTGTTTTTAGTTCGCAGTCTTAAACCCTCGATTTTTCGTTGGTAGCTCACATTTTGCATCATTCTCAAGAACAGGCTTTCCGGCCTGTTCCACAACAAGTGCAATTTCTTGTGGGGTGGGCAGGAGATCCCGCCCATAAAAAGCTTATTGAAAATGGTGCAAGATGTCAGTTGGTAGCGAACTTGCCGAATCGCCTTGAAACCCTTATTCTACGGTTGGCACTCAAAAACTGTCCGAAGTATTTTTATACAAAAAAAAATGCAATTCTAGGCAACCTCCAAACCTTTATCTCATACGTCATTCCCAAATCTAAAATCTAAAATCTAAAATCTAAAATCTAAAATAGTACGAACTTCAGCGCCTGGGGCCTTCACCCCAGGCCGATCGCTCTCACAAATTTTCGATAAACTCGTTTATCCAGCCATACTTCCCATACTCAGCGGCACCATTTCGCCGTGCACCGTCAGTCCTAATAACATCGGCCCGCCCGGTCGAATCAACTCTCCTGTAAGCGCGCAGCGTTCCTCCTGCTGCGCTGTGGCATCAATGCTGGCTCGAATATCCGATCGAGAAAACATCTGCCGATACTCTCCAGACTTCTGCTGCACGTAATTCCAGAGCAAATCTCGAATCAAAGCTTGATAGCCTTGATTGCCAGCGAGTTCTTTGAGTCTCTCTTTGAGCTCTCTTTCTAGTCGAATGCTGGTGACTTCCATTTCGGTGGTTGAGGTTCTAGGTAGGGTATGCATAATTTTTCTCCGTGACGGGTGGACATATGTGTAATATCAGTGTAGTATGTTTAAAGCTAGATTTAAAGGTCTCTTACCACTTTCTGCCGACTTTGAAATTTTTCCCCACTTACTCCACCTATCAACTGAAGTGCGATCGCCCCTGGGGTCGCTCCGAGTCGTCACGGCACGTCTTTAGGACGGGTTTGGCGACCGTCGCAGCGACCTCGCGGGCGGGCCGGGGCTCAATTAAACCCGGTTATAGTGGATTAGGACAAATTGCAGAAATTAATTACAACGAGTTAGACCGAGACGGTCTGCGAGTGGCACAGCCACATCGAGATACGCGAAGCGGGAGGTACAGCTAAACGACTGTACCAACACAGGATGAAAATTTGCATGAACGCAGTTTTTCTAGCCCCCGCTTCTAAGTAAGAGAAGCGGGGGCATTTGATGGGATGGATATTTGAGAAATTCCCAAAGGCTTGGGGAATTCGCAAAAACTAGATATAGCCAATGCAGGCGTTGCATCGAAAATTCCAAATCCCAAATCCCAAATCTAAAATCTAAAATCTAAAATCCAAAATCCAAATGAGGAGGAGCAAGCCGTGACCGTAGTAACTGATGTATTGAGGCAATCTGTGGTGGTATTTTCTCAGAATTACCTACCGATGAGCCGTGTCAACATCAAACGGGCGATCGTACTTTTGGTAACAGGCAAGGCTGAACCTCTGGATTTTAGCATCGGCAACGGCTGGCTGGTACGATCGCCCAGCAGCAGCATCCACGTACCCGAACAAATCCGCTTGACTTTTGGCAACAGGGAACGCCTGTGGAAAGTCCCCCCGGTCAATCGCCGGGAAGTTCTGCGCCGCGACGCTCATTCTTGCCAATACTGCGGTAGCAACCGGCATTTGACGCTGGATCACGTGATGCCTCGATCGAAGGGCGGCCCGCATACTTGGGACAATGTGGTGACTGCTTGCGAACGGTGCAACTCCCGTAAGGGCGATCGAACTCCCGTAGAAGCTGGAATGTCTCTGCGAACTAAGCCGAAGGCCCCCATACACCCCACTGTTGCTTTTGCCGAACTGTTTTGGCACGAATACCAAATTGGGGAATAGGTCATTAGTCAGTTGACAGTTGACAGTTGTTAGTTGTCAGTTGTTAGTTGTCAGTTGTCATTAGTCAAAAGGAGTTTTTTGTGGAATTGACAAACAAGGAAAATTCTTGAATTCCAAATTTTTCTTTAATTCTTTAATTATGAAGAATGCTCCATGACTAATGCCTTGCGCCTTGTGAAGTCATTGGCTGAAGACTGAGGACTAATGATTAATGACGGCAGGACAACTGTCAACAGACTACTGTCAACTGACAACTGTCAACTGACTACTGACTACTGACTACTGACAAATTTTCAATTCCAAATTTAGGGCTGTCAATATGCTGAAGTTGACTTACACTGAAACGGGCTTTAACCTGGAGCGTTTGGCTCAATCTCCCGAACAGTTAGTGGCGCTGCGAGTTGTGCTGGCTATGCGAGTTGGTCAAAGCATCAGCGTCGAACCGAGCACCGCGGCATTTTTGCTGCCGGCGAATTTGCCGGCGCTGTCTCTGTTGGAATCTGAGGCCCGCCGAGACAACAGCGATGCGATCGCCCTTTGTGTTGCTGATGCTGACTTTGTAGAAGTGACTCTGCGCGGTACGTGGATTTCTGATGCGTCTGAGGGGGCTGACGGCGTGTTTGCGACTGTGTTGGGCGATCGGGCGGAGTTCTTGCTGCTCAAACTCTGGCTCGAAACTCAGGCTGCTGCGGAGGTTGTCGGGGAAATCGGCGATTAATATCCGATGTGGAAGGAAGAGGGAACAAGCAAGAGGGAAATATTTTCGGCGCTGCATAATGGTGCTATAGCCGTTCTCAGAAAGATGAGGTACGTAGTTGGGCTTCAGCCCTCTTAGTTGAATTGATTATATAATCTGTCAATCATACCTCATCTTTTTAAGAAAGGCTATATAAATGGAGGTCAAACAGTCATGCAATCTCCTGAATGCTGTTCCCAACACATCCGTAAGAACGCTAAGATCCGAGGTAAGCACTCATCGCGTTTGTGTAGATTGCGATCGTCAGTTTATTGATGTTGAAACAGCCCCCCAAGGATATTCCGATGATATCAAAGCTCGCTAGTCTGAAAATTGCGTTGCTGATTCACGGTATGAATCAACTTTTTGCTTGATGTTACAAAACTCACCCTCAAGCGGGCTTATAGCAATTGGGAAATTTTGAATTCATACCTGTATTCAGCCACGCCATTACTGCTTTTGAAGTGAAACTAATAGGTAAAGTATCATGGAACTTTAAAGCTTACTATAGAAAACATCACTAGCCAAGCAAACACAAAAAAATGTATGCCTCAAGGCAACAAACTCTTCCGTGAAGAAGCGCTTGAGCGCCTTTCCTCACCCGAACAACTCGACAAACTAATGCGGGTAGTCAGCCCCCAAACTTGGTTACCTTTGGTTTCGATGGGCTGTTTAATTGTTGGGGCTGGCGTTTGGAGTGTAGTTGGGCGCATTCCTCTCACCGTTACGGGTGCTGGCGTATTGATTCGTCCCCGTCATATGGTACCATTTCAAGCGCCTAATGAAGGTCAAATATTAAACATAAATGTTAAGCCGGGAGATAGAGTTAAGCAAGGGCAGGTACTCGCTACGATCGATCAGTCCCAACTTCACAAAGAACTAGAGTTACAGAAAGCCAAGTTAGCCCAACTGCAACAGCAGAATCAAAGTACCTTAACTCTGCAAAAGCAGCAGATAGCGCTACAATTGATAACGCTTCAGCAACAGCAGAAAGACTTAGAAGAAAGTTTGCGTCGCGAGTCTCTCGCACCAACGCTGCGAGAAGAAACGCTCCAAGCACTAGAGCAAAAACGCTTTCGTCTGGAAGAAAGTGTGCGCCGAGAGCAAGTTACGCCAGTGCTGCGCCAACAAACTCTCACCGCACTTGCAGAAAAGCGTAAAAGTCTGGAAGAAAGTGTGCGCCGAGAGCAAGTTACGCCAATGCTGCGCCAACAAACTCTCGCAGCGCTGGCAGAAAAACGCAAAAGTCTTCTGGAGCGAAAGCAACAAATTAGCGAGTTGCTAAAAACTTTGCAACAGCGGGTAGAAGCTCGTCGCGGTTTGTTTGAAGAAAAAATCGTCAGTCAGGATGTGGTGTTGCAGTCGGAACAGGAATTGTTGAACGCGCAGACGCAAGTGTCGGATATCGACACGCAACTTAAGGAACTTGATGTTCAGAAAACCAATACCGAACGGGAATATCTCCAAAATCTCACTAAAGCTGATGATATCAAGAATGCTATTAAAGAAATTGATGTTCAAGTTATCAATACAGAACGAGAATATCGGCAAAACTTAAATAGAATTGACGAATTCAAAACCAACTTACAAGAAATCCAAGTCCAAAAAACTAATGCCGAGCGCGAATACCTACAAGCTCAAAATAGAATTGACGAATTCCAAACCAAAATCAAGGAAATCGAATCCCAAAAAGGCCAACTGGTTCAACAAGACGTAGAAAAGTCCATTGACAAAACCAATCAAACCCAAGAAATTAAAGACAAGATTTCTCAATTAGAAGTGCAATTGGCTCAGTCAAGTCAAGTTATCAGCAAACATGATGGGTATGTTTTAGACACCAGCGTTATTCCCGGTCAAATTGTTGGCGCCAGCACCCGTCTGGGAATAATTGAAGCTGAAGATTCTAATGTCAAACTGGAAAGTCTTGTTTATTTGGCGGATAAAGACGGTAAACAAATTAAACAAGGTATGAATGTACAAGTTACGCCCAGCGTTGTCAAGCGCGAGCGCTACGGTGGTATTGTTGGGGTAGTAACGAATGTTTCTCCTTTTCCGGTGACAACTCAGGAAATTGCAGCAATTGTTGGCAATGAAGAGTTAGCGAAAAGTCTGGCTGGTGAGAATGGTGCCCGAGTGCAAATTTTTGTTAAATTGCAAGAAGATGCAACTACAAAGAGTGGTTATAATTGGTCTTCTTCCAAGGGGCCTGAGTTAAAACTTTCATCAGGTACTACTACATTAGTTCGGGTCAAAGTAGGAGAAGTGGCTCCGATTTCTTATATTATTCCTATGTTTCGCTCTTGGACGGGTGTTTATTGAAAATTAACAAAAGACAGCGATGATTTCGAGTATTCTGCGGCGACTTCTACCCAATCGCGTTCGCACTCCTACACTACTGCAAATGGAAGCTGTAGAATGCGGTGCTGCTGCTTTGGGCATTATTCTAGGATATTACTCGCGCATTGTCCCCCTAGCGGAACTGCGGCGCGAGTGCGGCGTGTCGCGAGATGGTTCTAGTGCTTTTTATCTCGTCAAAGCAGCGCGGAACTATGGTTTAAATGCCAAAGGGTTTAAAGCACAGTTGGAAAAACTGAAAACTATTCCCTCACCCTACATTGTATTTTGGAATTTTAACCACTTTGTGGTAGTAGAGGGGTTCGGGAAAAAGTGCGTTTATCTGAACGACCCCGCTACGGGACGGCGAACGGTTTCTCTAGAAGAGTTCGATCGCGCTTACACTGGGGTTATCCTAGTAATGGAACCTGGCCCTTCTTTTCAAAAGGGCGGTAAACAAAGGAACACTCTCGCGGCTTTAGTGTCGCGGTTGCGGTACTCTTGGGGTACTATCTTATTCTGCCTGTTCGCGGGGTTTTTGCTCACCGTTCCTCGCTTGGCGGTGTCTGCTTTTTCCCAAGTGTTCGTGGATGAAATTTTGGTTTCCGAACGCCTTGATTGGATACAGCCTTTGGTGCTGGGAATGGTTCTCACGGCGGTACTCAGGGGTATTCTCGCTTCCCTGCGACTTACCTATTTGCGGAACTTGATGTTGAAGCTGTCGGTAACGATGTCGGGGCAGTTTGTCTGGCACATTTTGCGTTTGCCAGTTGGGTTTTACGCACAGCGGTTTGCGGGTGAAATTAGCAGTCGCGTGTCGCTGAATTACAAGGTTGCGGGGATACTTTCGGGTACTTTGGGTAAAACTATCATCGACACGGTGATGATGGTTTTTTACTTTTTAATTATGCTGCAGTACGATCGCCTCCTGACCGGAATAGCCTTTGTTTTTGCCTCGATTAATGTCTTCGCCCTACAGTTGATGTTGCGGACGCGGGTGGATGCGAATCTCAAGCTGGCGCAGGAGTATGGTAAGGTGAACGGGGTGGCGATCGCAGGGATTCAAACGATCGAAACTCTCAAAGCTTCTGGTCTGGAGTCCGACTCGTTTGCCAAGTTCGCCGGGTACTATGCCAAAGCGCTGAACGCACAGCAGGATTTAGCTTTACAATCTCAAGTTTTGACAATCTTACCCACGCTGCTGTCGGCGCTGATGACAGCTTCTATATTAATAGTCGGCGGCTTGAAAGTGATGGACGGGACGCTGAGTGTGGGGATGCTGGTTGCTTACCAGAGTTTAATGGCTGGTTTTTTTTGCCCGATCGACAGTTTAATTAATTTTGGCAGTTTGTTGCAAGATTTGGAAGCGGATTTGAACCGACTGGATGATGTATTGCAAAATTCAGTTGACCCAGAGGTGGAAAGGGGGGGAGAAGGGGAAAAAGGGAAAAGGGAAAAAACTTTTTCTGTTCACCAATCATATCGTTTCCGGTTGCATCGGAATCATAAAATCGAGTCAACAGTTAAGACTCAACCATTCAGTTTTTCGACCCCTCCTTCTACAGTCAACAGTCAACAGTCAACAGTCAACAGTCAACAATCACCTGACGGTGCAACCGGAATTGATATCACCCATCACCTTTCGCTTGCAGGGTGATGTTGAGTTGCGGAATATCACTTTTGGTTACAGTCGGGTCGAAAAGCCCTTGATTGAAAATTTTAGCTTGAGTTTGAAGCCCGGTCAACGAGTGGCGGTTGTGGGGACTAGCGGTTCTGGTAAGTCTACCATTGCTAAGCTAATTTGCGGTCTTTACCAACCTTGGTCGGGAGAGATTTTGTTTGATGGTACACCCAGAAAACAGATTTCGCGTTCTGTTTTAACTTCTGCTTTGGCAATGGTGGAACAGGATATCTTTCTGTTTGGTGGAACTGTGCGGGAAAATCTCACTTTGTGGGATTCGACTGTACCGCCAGCGGATTTGGTAAAGGCTTGTCAGGATGCAGCGATTCACGACACGATTCTATCATTGCCCGGAGGATACGAGGCGAAGCTGATTGAAGGGGGAATGAATCTGAGTGGGGGACAGCGCCAGCGTTTGGAAATTGCCCGCGCTTTGGTGAGAAATCCGGCGGTGTTGGTGTTGGATGAGGCAACCAGTTCGCTGGATGCTCAAACTGAGTTGATGATAGACCGAAATTTGCGACGGCGCGGTTGTTCTTGTGTTGTGATTGCCCACCGACTCAGTACGATTCGGGATTGCGATGAAATTATTGTACTAGAGCAGGGTTTGGTTGTACAGCGGGGAACTCACGAGCAGTTGTGGGGTCAAGGGGGGAGTTATGTGCATTTGCTTCGCACTGAAGGATGATTTTTAGAACCCCGACTTTTTAGAGAAGTCCGGGGTCTAGGGATAGAGTCTTAAGTCTACATGGGTAAATTGGCGTATTTGTCAATAATAAAAATACGTATTTCGCTTAAATAAGAGAGCAAAACTTCTGAAAAAAAAAATCTTTTCTTTTGGTGCGTCAAAAGCTTGCTGTAGCTTACTCTCCCCCTCTCCCCTCTCCCCCTCTCTTCTGCCTTCTGCCTTCTTCACCAAAAAAATTTGGGGTCTGAAGCCCCGTCATAAGCTTGACGGCTTTTCTTTGACTTTGAGGCTCTTGATTAACTCTCTAAGTACATCAGTTTTAGTCTTGCCTACAGCTTTACAATGTTGCTCAAGAATTTCAAATTCCAATTCCTGAATCTGAAAATCTAAACGTTTATTCATTATTTTCTCCGGTGTTTTGCTGTATTATATTATAGCAAGGAGGATAACTCATGTTTGGTTGTCAACAAAATTTAATTCGAGCCGATTCAGAGATTAAGGCAATTCTTGAATATCTGTGTTCTGAGTCTGCAAAGCTTTCTAATTGCGGGACTTACTACGCCCGCCAGCTATATTTTAAAACTGGCAAAATTCCCAATCGCGCTCAGTTACACAAAGTTTTGGGAACTGAGAACATAAATTTGCACTATCAGGCGTTTTATTCTGATACCGCTCAACAAATCTTGACTGGCGTAGCAGAGTCTTTCAAGTCCTTTTTAGGATTACTGAAAGCTTTTAAAAATGGGGTGATTACAGAACCCCCTAAACTACCGAAATATCGTCAAGGAGGAATGGCACTTGTGACATTTACGGGTAGGTCGGTAAAACTCAAAGATGGAATGTTGAGATTCCCGTTAGGTAGTAAGGTTAAAGCGTGGTTCGGTTTAGATGCGTTTTTTCTGCCGATGCCTTCTAATCTTGATTTCAAAGCGATTCGGGAATATCGCATACTTCCCCGTAACGGCTGTTTCTACCTAGAATTTGTCTACAAAACGACTAATATCCAGGCAGATATAGACCTTGCCAAGTGCTTAACAATCGATCACGGCCTGGACAACTGGCTAACTTGCGTGAGTAATATCGGCACAAGTTTTATCGTGGATGGCAGGCATTTAAAATCGCTCAATCAGGGATACAACAAACGGGTTGCATTTCTGATGAAAGGGAAAGCTAATGGTTATTGGTCTAAAAGACTTGCCAGCTTGACCGAAAAACGTAATCGTCAAATGCGAGATGCCGTTAACAAAGCAGCCATAAAAGTGATTCACCACTGCTTGAAAAATCAAATAGGAACGGTTGTATTCGGTTGGAATAAAGGACAAAAAAATTCTGCCAATATGGGGAGCAAAACTAATCAAAAGTTTGTGCAAATTCCTACGGGCCGATTGAAAGACAGAATTGCTCAACTCTGTGAGCAGTATGGCTTGAGGTTTGTTGAAACAGAAGAATCCTATTCCTCGAAAGCCTCTTTTGTTGATAATGATTTGCTACCTACATTCGGCGAAAAACCCGAAGGGTGGCTTCAAAGTGGTAAACGAATTAAACGCGGTTTGTATCAGACGGCTCAAGGTTGGCTAATCAATGCAGATTGCAATGCTTGTGGGAATATCGGTAGAAAAGTAGCGATGATGCTTGGACTCGATCTAAGCGGAATCGGTAGAGGTGTTTTGTCAGCGCCTTTAAGACTTAAACTATGGTCTTAAGAATCCCCGTCGCTGAGTGCGCGGGGAGTGTCAATCCATTTGTCTCGCCACCAATTGTGCAAACAAACCCTCCTGCTGCACCAACTCCTCAAACGTCCCCACCTGCACCACCCGCCCCGCTTCAACAACATAAATCCGATCCGCATGGCGAATTGTACTCAATCGGTGGGCAATTACAATCCTCGTCGCCTTCAACTTATCCAAACTTTCAACCACAATCCCTTGCGTGCGGTTATCCAACGAACTCGTCGCCTCATCCATCACCATAATTTTCGGCTGATTCACCAGGGCCCTCGCAATCAACAACCGCTGCTTTTGCCCTCCCGAAAGATTGGTTCCCCCCTCACTAATCACCGTGTGCATCTTCATCGGCATTTGCTCAATATCCTCAGCAAAACCCGCCATCCGCGCCGCTTCCCAAGCTTTTTCGTGCGACACCAAGGCCCCAGCCGTGATATTCTCAAAAATCGAACCACTACCAATCCGACCGTTTTGCAGCACCACCCCCAACTGCCTTCGCACCGCCACCAAATCTAACTCCGCCAAATCTTTGCCATCGTAACAAACCCTTCCCGAATTCGGCGTTTCAAATCCCAACAACAACCGGACAATCGTTGACTTCCCACTTCCCGACGGCCCGACGATCGCCACAAATTCACCCGGTTGGGCACGCAGAGTGATATCATCAAGCACAGGCAATCCCTCATCCCGATAGCGAAAAGTCACCCCCTCCAAAGCCACTCCACTCTGCAACTGACCCGGATTTACTCTATGAAGTTAGTACTCCGGTTTCGTTTGCAAAATCGGTTTCGCCCGTTCCCACAGCGGCACAATTCCCAAAATATCAGTCACGGTACTGCTAATACTGCTTACAGCGCCGCTAAAAATCCCCAACGCGGAATTAAAAGCCAAAAACGTACCCGTCGTCAACCCGCTACCGTCATTAGCTTGCGCCATCTGAATCGACAGTACGCCAAACCAATACAAAACTGCCGAACTCACCAAGGACAGCGACTCGTTGAACACGCCCATTCTATCTTGAAGGCGCTGCAAACCAGCTTCCAACTTCATGCGATCGCCGTACTTTTGGGCCCAAGCTGCAAATGCCCTGTCTTCCGCCTGCGCCACCCGCAGCTTAGCCACCCCATTAATGAGTTGTACCACCAACCCGCTAATCTCGCCATCCAATTCTTGCAGCCGTCGCAAATTGCGGATTACCAAAAAATCAACCACAGACGTGACTGCGGTTGTCAGCAAAGCTATCCCCACCCCCACAAACGCGAGTTGCCAACTGTAAACAAACATCAGCACCAAATTCAGCAAACCGAACACTCCACTCATCAAAGTGCGTAGCGTTCCCCCCGACAGTATCTTACGAATTCGGTTCACCGACAAGGTGCGGTTGAGCAAGTCGCCGGAAGTATATTCCCGAAAAAAAGCCGGACTCAATCCCAGGAGTTTATTCCATATCGCCATTTGCAACGAACTATCAACGCTGTTCTCGACTCGCAGCGCCATAATCCCTTGAGACAGCCCAAACGCTGACCTTCCCAAACCCAGCGCCAACAATGCCAGCGCTAATTGCCATAATAAATTGCGATCGGCATCTGGAATCGCACTATCCACCAAAATTCCCGTCGCCTGTGGCACCACCATCCCCAGCAGGGTACCAATAATTCCCACCACCACAATGCTGGCGATTTCTTTTTCATACCCCTTGAAGCCAAACTGTAACAAGGGCAGCACATTATTAATAACACTAGGTAACGGTCGGTAAAACTGGTAAGCTTCCGGTGCCAAAGTCGCCGCCACCGTCTCATTCACCCTCGTCCGAGTTTGAGTTACTCCATCGAACAAAACGTAACCGCTACCAACAACTAACAAAGCCACCGGATGCCCTGCAATTTTGTAAGCTAAAGCCGGGCCGTATTCTCTTCGCCACCAGCCATCCTCCAACACCACCATCCGAATCCGAAATTGGGAGGAACGCGCTATAGCCTCCACCGAATCTTTGACAGATTTGAGTTCTTCCAACTGCGTCGGAGGACTAATCGTTATTCCCATCGCTTTTGCCACTGCACCCGCCGCAATTAATAAAGGAATTCCTTGCTGGAAGGATACCGTTTCTTGCTGCGGTTTGACCACACCCGCTAACTTAGAAAGGGCTGAATTGACTGCGATTAGATTCAGTTCTTCTCTTTCTTGAATTTGTCGAAAAGCCGCCTCTGTTTTCTGCAATTCCTGCCCGTTCAAATAATTGAATAAATCGGTATGTAAATCGGCTAAAATGTTTGGCAGTGAAGCAGCACTCTCGGAATTTATGAAGGATAATTCCTGCGAAGCGAACGCCGCTGTGTGTTCCTGGCTGAATGTCTTCTTTAAACGGTTTACCCAACCATTCACTAACCCAATTGCCCTTTCCTCACCAACTGTTACCTGCGCGACCAAATCTGCTGTGTTAATTTGGTATAGTTCTGTGGGTTCGATCGCCACCGCCAAAAGTCCCCATTCTTCCCGCAGCGCTGCACCAAATAAAGCTTCGCCCGCACCCACATCGAACAAATATTGGCGATCGCCGCTAACCAAACTATCCTTGACTTTAGTGGCAAACAATGCTATTGTACCAGTTTTTATAATCCAGATATTTTGTCGATCGTCCAGCAACAGCGGTTCATTTCCTTTGAGGCAGTAAAGGATATCCATTGGAGAAAAATTTACATTTTTAAATTATAGGGCGATCGTATATAGCCGTTCTCAGAAAGATGAGGTACGTAGTTGGGCTTCAGCCCTCTTAGTTTAAATGGTTATATAATCTGTCAACCATACCTCATCTTTTTAATAAAGGCTATAGCAATCCTTGCAGGAGTCGTAAATTTTTTACTCCACCCCAGCCCTCCCCGAAGTCGCGGGGAGGGAGTAAGAAATTCACAAATGATTTAGCATCGCTATAGTAAGCTGTTGCGCGTTTAAATTGCATATTCGGGACGGGCTCGCGTGCCCATCCCACAATAGTTTGAGTGATTTTTGACACACAATTTAAATGGATAACAGCTTAGTATCAAAAAAGATATAGCCTTTCTCAAAAAGATGAGGTATAATTGACAGATTATACAACCACAATAACGTATAGGGCTAAAGCCCAACTACGTACCTCATCTTTCGCTCAAACGGCTATAAGTCGGCAGTAATAGAGTTTAAAAAAAGGCGTTGCATAATGGTGCTGTGAATTGAGGTCAAACTTTCAAATTCTGGGATGTCCCCATTCCTCAACGATCGATCGCGCTATTGAGCAACGCCATATTTTCTTCATCTCCCACTCCCCCACTCTTCCCATATCCCCTCTGCCATAACAGACAATTTATATGCGTAGCAGAGCTGCCGATCGCTCATTTTAAGGCGTATAAATTATGTTGAAGTAAATGCCGTTATCTTGCAGATTGTCGCCTTTATCGCTAATTCTCACCAAAGGAAAAGCGTAATCTACGCGCAGGTTCACCCGCTGTATCGGTTCCCAGATTAGCCCCACACCCACACCTGCTAAAAATGTTTGATTGGTTAATTTATTAGGATTGTTCGCAACGTTCCATACCGTACCCGCATCCAAAAAAGGAGCTAATTGAAGTTTGGGATTTCCCGAAGCATCCCGCTGCAAAGTAATCCGATCTTCGATGGAAACTCTGAAGCCGTTATCGCCAGAACGGACATTTTGGCGGTAGCCGCGCAAAGATTGCCCGCCGCCAATTACAAATTGCTGCGAAGGCAACAAACTATTAGCTGACAACTGCAAGTCTGACTGCAAAATTAATAGATGTTTGTCGTTCAATCGCTGTACTCGCTGCACTTGACCCAGCCAACTAAAAAATTGTCCGTCTGGATCGGAACCTTCGTTTTGAGTAGCATCAAACAAGCTAGTGCCGATCGTAAATTGCGATCGCACGGCCCAAGCACCCTGCGGGTCGCGCCGAATGTAGTCCTGTCCCAGCTTAATTGTACTCGTAGTGGTGATACCATTGGAGTCCGGGCCGATGCCAAAAGGAAACGGTTCGCCTGCGAGAAAAGTGTTGCCTCTCTGATAAGTAAAACCTGCAGATAAGGCAAATTCTTCGATCGGCGTTCTCCGCAGCGGCTGGCGGTAACTGAGTTCAAATAAATGCGATTTTCCCGAAATGTCAAAACTGTCAAAAGGTGCTTGTACAATACTGTTGCGGTTCGGTGCCGCCCTCAATTGCAAAGTGCCGTTCATCGCATTTACCGGGATGCGGTAGCTGAAATCGAACACGTCAGAATCGCCTAGCGATCGGTAATAAGCAGCAGCAAATTCGTCGCCATTTCCTGTTATATTGCGGTGCCGCAAACTAACTCCCAATCTTTCGGAACCGACGCTGGGAGGCGAGTAATTGTCAATGCTGAAACTAGGTTGAAACGGATTAGCTTCCGAGACTCGGACGATCAGAATGCTCTCGCCTTCATTATCCCCAGCCCGCAGGCTGGCTTCTACATTGTCAAATAAAGGATCGACTCGCAGCAGCCGCAGTTGGTCTTCTAATGAAGCTGTGCTTAAAGGCCTTCCCGCCCCGAGTCGAAGCCGGCTGCGGATGTAACTGGGATGCAATCTTTTAGTTCCTTCTACCTCGATTTTGGCCAGCTTGCCTTCGATCACTTGAATCTGGACGACCCCTGCGGTGATAGTTTGGGCCGGCAAGACTGCTCTCGAAGTGATGTAGCCGCGATTGAGGTAAATTTCGGTAATTTTGTCAGCGATTTGTTTGAGTTCTTCTAGGGTGGTAGAACGGCCTTCTAACGGCTTGACTAAGGCATTAATTTCGTCTTGGCTTAAAATTGTGCTGCCAACTACTTGAATTTTCTGCACCTCAATTACTGCATTCGGCAGCGTTGGGGGAACTGGCGACGGGGGGCTAGGCGCTACTGTTGGCGGTACTTGGGGAGGTTCTGGGGAAGGCTGCGGGGCCGGTTGCAGAAATCGATCGCGATTTGGATCTGGCTGAGTCGGTGGCGGTGGCAGGTTTAGAGGCGCCGAGGGTGGGTTCTGGGCTAAAACATTGCAATGTAGCTGGTTCTGACATTTTGAATTGTTGTCAACCAGATTTTTTTGTTCTTCGGGCAAGATGCCCGCACCACAAGCAGTTTCATCGATTGTGGAACACGGATCTTGCGTGTTCTCGGCGGGGTTCGATTGTGTTTCTGGTTCAGGGTTGCTTTCGGGAAAATCGGGGAGTTGATTTAAGTTTTTTGCAGTTTCATCCTGCTTGATTTCGAGTTTTTGCAGTGCTAAGACTTCGTTCCCCGGATCTGCTGATATCAATTCCGGTTGCACCGTCAGGTGATTGTTGACTGTTGACTGTTGACTGTTGACTGTAGAAGGAGGGGTCGAAAAACTGAATGGTTGAGTGTTAACTGTTGACTCGATTTTATGATTCCGATGCAACCGGAAACGATATGAGTTGTCAGCGGCGGCGGGCAACTGAGAAATATCGAAAGTTTGGGATATAGCTTTATTGGCATAAAAGCAAGGGATCGGGAGCGCAGTCAGAAGTGAAATCCCCAACCGAAATATTGCAATATTTGCACTCGGGCGCATAATTAATATTTTGTCTAAAATAAGTTTGTATGCTGCTTGACTCTGCCAGTTTATCATTTAGTATTGAGCGCAATTTAACAATAAAAATTTACACAGTCCGGCTTTCAATAGGCAAGCGAGCCGGAACTGCTCGTTAGCACAAAAATTTTAATTTATTGAGGACGATCGACCAAAAAACCCGGAACAGGCAAAAATCGGCTGTGGCGCTGTCAAATAGCGCAATTGAAACCGAGTTTTTGGTACTTGCTGCAGAAGTCGAATTATTTTCTTGTGATCGGTGTTAACTCACTTGCGATTAATGGTTCTTGGGCGATTTTGCCGAGTTCGACTGAGTTCAACACTTCTAACCACTTGAGCGCTAAACTGGCATCGCTGGGAGACTCCATTCGCAATTGAGCTAGAGTTGCCAGGTACTCGTACCAGAGACCTTGTTGGGCGAAGATGCTGAGCTTGGCGCGATCGGGCGATCGATCCAACTCTGTTTTCACGGTTGGGGCGAGTGCGGTGCGGTTGATCCACCCAGAAACGAGAACATCATCTGTTGTATTTTTTGGGTCGCATTTGATAGTAAAGTACCATTGATAGTTTTTGCCAACTTCCAGGGTTGGCGAGTTGCCGTCGGAGCCGAAGCTGACGCTAACGATACCAGCACGGGTAGTTACCATCCGGAAACTTTTTTTGTATAGTGTTTTGTCCCTTTCGTCTGCTAACTCAAACTGAACTGTTTTGTCGAGGGCTACGGGAAGGTAGTAGAAAAATGTCGGCTTTGCTGATATGGTTTGCCCCATAGTTGATTGGGGAATCAAGGCAGTTAAGGCAGTTGTGACCGTGGGGCAGGCCAAGCCGCGGGTTCCTCCGCCTTCCCGCCTTCCGGGTACTCCGTCTTCGGGCGGTTGAAAGGTATTCCACGTGGCTCCGGTTTGCTTGCTGTTCGGTCTGCTTCCGCTTGGTTCAGGGGGTTGCACTGTTTGCGAGTTGAGGGGTAGCTGCGATTTTGAGGGGTGGTGGACGCTCTTTGCGGGGCTGTTGAGAGCCTCTGCTGGTATTAAGAAACTACCAACGGCAACAGCCTCTAAAGACAGAATTAAGGAAAGAGCACCGATGTTTAGAGCAGACTTCCAAGCCATGACGAACCTGCCTTCTGATGAACCTAAGAACTTTATCGCACGGTTTTATTCTACTCAAGGTTTTGGCAGATATAGTAATCTGTTGTACTTAATTTATATCTTCAGCCAGATACGATTAGTTTGGCTGCTCTGACCAACATGGAATTGTGTGTAGCGTTTTTCAGTGGTAGCCTAGTAGTTATACTTACTTGCCTTTACGGCAGCAGGTTGGGTTGAGGTTATTAAACCTAACTTTCACAAAGACTAATATTCCAGGTTTTTTCACTCTGGGAAGAAGCTCAAACGAAGTATTTTCCTCAAAAAACCCGGTTGATGCGTTAGTTCTAGATATCAGGAACCTCGGCACTTCTGCTGGTGAACCTCAAGCGCTCGGCTACAAGTTACAAATTAGGTTTTCTGTACAATACCGGCAAGAAATTTAGCATGAATCTCGATTCACCTGTTCTCTCGGACAAACAGCCTTCAGGGCTGCGGATGGTAAGACCCATAGGAGTCTTGGCACTGCACGGCATTGCTTTTTTAGGAAATAGGTTGTTCGGTGTCGATCGCGCCGAAGGGCTGCTATTGGAGATCGATCGAGAAACTGACAACACTACAGTTTTGAATCCTTTTCAAACGGCTAAGTTTGCCGGCGCAACGGGGCTGGCTATTTGGGAAGATACTCTCTGGTTTGCGCGGGATGAGGATATTTGTTGCTGTCCGGGGGCAATTCGGGACGGGGCGATCGCTGAACTAAAACCGGAACATTTTGTTTCGCTTTCTTATCCTGCTGACGGAATTGCAGTTTGGAAATCTACGCTTTACGTGACTTGCCAAAGATTGGGCTATATTCTGGTTTTTGACGGGAAAACGGGTCGGGAAATTACTCGGTTTTACGCTCCCGGTATTGGGGTAGAAAATATCACTGTCCGGGATGAGGAACTTTGGGTTTGCGACAAGACTGAGCAAACTGTTTACTGTTTGGAACGGGCAACTGGAGAGATTAAATTTAGCGTTTTGACTCCCTTTGAGTCGCCTTCTGGTTTGGCTTTTCACAAGGATGCAGAGACGGGGGAAGAGGTTCTGTACGTGGCTTATGCTGGGGATGAACTTTACATCCGGGATGACCCGAATTCGGAAGATCCTTTTCAGTTGACGAAGCGCGATCGCACTTTTATTCAGCCTTTGTATTTTCACTACAATGAAGCCGAGCGCTACGCTCTGTCAAACGGTTTTTTGATGGAAATGTCTTATGTGGAGGAACTGTCTCCTCTCGATGAGGTAGAAATTGAAAATTTAGAGTGGCGGATTGCTTTGCCTTCGGAAACTCACCGGCAAAAGGTAAGGAAAGTTACGCCGATCGGAATGCCTTTTACTGAGGAAATTCAGGAAGGGGAACGGGTGGCGGTGTTTAAGTTCGATCGGCTGCACCCTGGGGAACGCCGAATTTTTGGCTGGAAGGCTTTGTTAGAAGTTAGATCGATTAAGTATCAGTTGTCGCCTCGGGATGTCGAAAAGATTCCGAAGCTGTCGCCGGAGTTTGCAGCTAAGTATTTGGTGGACAATGACAATTTGGCGATGAATACGGAGATTGTGCGATCGGCTGCTGTGGCTGCCATTGGCTCAGAAACTAATATTTTGAGGCAGTTACTGAGCATTCGCAATTTTGTTTACGACCAACTTTCTTACGGGATTAGGCCTCACATTGACACTCCCGATATTGTATTGCGCCGCGGCATCGGTTCTTGCGGCGAGTACGTGGGGGTATTGTTGGCTTTGGCAAGGTTGAACCGGATTGCTTGTCGCACGATCGGGCGCTACAAGTGTCCGGCTTTTGCTGACAGAAAAGGTGTGCCGCTGGAGCCGGATTTTAATCACGTTTGGCTGGAGTTTTACATTCCGGGTTTTGGCTGGGTGCCGATGGAATCTAATCCTGATGATATTCAAGATAGAGGCCCTTATCCTTTGCGATTTTTTATGGGTTTGGCTTGGTATCACGTAGAAATTGGCAAGGGAATTCGGTTTCAAGGTCTCACGAGCGGGGGTCTTCCTTTAAACAAGGAGGATGTTTCCGTGGGGACTCTGGCAATTAATCATGTGAGGTTTACAATTTTGGAAGATTTGCCAGCAGTTTGAATCGAGTCCTAACAGTTAACAGTTAACCGTCAACATTCCACTGTTAATTGTTAACATTTTTCATCTAAAATTGAAAGTAGAAAATGTAAAATCAGAGGAAGAGGCGTTGTGGAATTTTCGATTGCTAATTTTCTCGTTTTAGTGGCTTTTGTACTGCTGCTAACGGTGACTGGCGGGGTCGCTTATTTGACGGCGGTTGAATGGCGCGATCGCAGGCGGTTAGATAACGCTAAACGGAAAAAAGAGTAGCTCTTTGCTGTTGACAAAGTGCATTTTTTATGATAAAAAAGGCGACCTGGTTGGGTCGCCTTGTTTTTTGATTTGGGGAGTTTTCACCCCAGAGGTGCAAGGAAAGAGATAACCTAGGTGTGGCGCTTCAAAAACATCTTATTGAATAGCCTTAATTGACCGATTTTTTCTACTTTTTATTTTTCCGCTTCCCTCCACCTATTTGAGGTGGGTTTCCCCGCAACAAATCACCTAAAGCATCATTACTTCTGTTATTAAAATCAAAATTATTTTTCCCAAACGCCTTTAATAACTCTCTCTGATATTCCTCATGTTCGTAGGGTAAAGAACCGGCACACGCATAAATAAATGCTTTCGCCGTATAACTTTTTTTCAGATGTACCTTGAAAGTATTGTATGTATTAATTACTTGCTCTGTGGCATGACCTAAATCACCGATATTATCTTTTAATTCTACAAAACAGATAACGCGCTTGCTGTCTTTAGCGTAAAACACCATCAGGTCGCACATTTTTTGACCTTTTTCTATTCCCCAAAAAAATTGACGCAGCTTACAACCAGGATTTGATTGGTCATCTATGTTAAAAAAAAGTATTGTTTCGCCCGCTAGGGGTTCTACTTTTACTGAAGCTTTACTTTCCTTAAAATAGGTTTGACCTGGAAGTAAACAGGAGGATAAAAGCAAATTTTCAAAAGGCATTAACTGTCTCTCAATCTTGAATTTTCAGTAAATTAGCATAAATGCGAGAAACATCATCAGACACTTGACCAAAAGTTTCCCAATTTATTGTACCTTCTTCACTGATAATGTTTTTGGCTGTTCCATCCTCAAACAAATAGACTGAAACTTTTTCTTGAGAAATAAAAGCATCTGTTCGCTCTAAATAAAACATTTCTTTAATGCTATCTGGATCTTTATGCTTAGCTGCTTGCATGAGATTAGCAAGATGGTCAACAATGTAGGGACTGTGGGTTGTAATTAAGACGTGCAATCCAGCATTGACTAACATTGCCAAAAATTCAGCTATCTCTACTTGAGCCGCTGGATGTAAATTCATTTCTGGCTCATCAATTATCAGTAACTCATTTGGTTTAACTAAATAGCGCAAACAGAGAACTAATGGAGCTAATTCTTTTACCATTGAAGAAACAATAGGCATCTCCAACTTGGTACTTTCTTTCGGTTGAAAAAGTAGTTCTTTTCGCAATTCGGATATTGTTTCAAAGCCGACCTCTCCTTGTAAAATCTCTTTTTCCAAAAAATCAGCTAACTTCACATATTTCTCTAACAAAGGATTTTCTTTTATTTCCTTTTCTCTGTCTTCTTTTTTTAGAGAACTCAATATAATCATGTCCAACAAACGCTTTACTGGTTCAACCAAAGACGTTTTTCTTGGTTCAAATTCGGATTTATCTGTTTCTTTTAAAGGTTCTTCGTCTCTAATGTCTCTGACTCTAAAAGAGCTAAATGGAAAAGTTATAAAAGTAGTCCTTTCAGTAGGGAATATATGTATACAAGCATAAAATGCTCTGTGGAGCATCTGAAAAATTTCCTGAATTACGAATCGCTTAATTGCTTTTTTAGGCAGCTTATTCAAATCTTTGCCTCCTCCTGAATAAAAGTATAATATTGTTTCGCCTGATTCTTTCACAGAATTTAGTAAGCCCAAAGAAATTTCTCTCTGGACAGAAACTGATTTTATCCTTTCCAGAAACTCTAATTTTGTTTCTTCCAACTTAAAATCTACTTGCAAATTTTCAAAATCTGCTCGCTCTGTAACCATAAAATCTCGCATCCAGTTTGGAGCCAAACGAGCCACATCATTAATAAAAATTTCCGCACAGTCCTTAGCAAATTCAATCATATCAATTTGTGCATTACCTTCATCAAAAAGTTGCTTAAGTGCGCTATCTATGATTGGATATGTCTGTTGGGTTTTACCGTCAAGATAAGCTTTCAAGTAATATCTGTATCCCTGCACTCCCAGGATCGCTGATAAAGTGTATGCAGCCCATGTTTTCCCTTCACCATTACGACCAATAAAAACAGTTAAAGGCTTTAAATCAATTTCTGCTTTTTCAACAACACCTAAGTTTCTAATTTCTAATTTCATTAAAAAATGTCCTGTTGATAAACTATCAGATAGAGAGGAACCTGAAACCGTTAGTGTTATAGATTTTCCATTCCTCAACCCATTATACCTGGATTGGTGATTCCTGTTCAATATTAACAGCAAGTATAGCGGCGACGAGCGCCGCATTTCCCAACATCATATCTAAGTCCACTGTCGGAAAAATGTATTTTCTTGCCAAGCGGCGGCGGTGCGTTTTTCAAGTGCTGCCATTTCTGTTTTGTTCAGGGGTTTGAATCCTTGGGCGACTTTGAAGTTTTCTTCTAATTGCTTTACTGAGTCGGCGGCGATGATGCAGCAGTGCACGCCGGGAAGTGAAAGCGTGTAGCCCATTGCTTGGTGCATTCCATCTAAAACACCGTTCTGAAATAATTTGCCGTAAGCTGGTATTTTCATGGCTATAACGCCGATGTTTTTGGCTTTGGCAATTGGTAAAGCGCTGGTAACAAAGGAGCGGGGATGGTGTTTTTCGGCGGCGTTGAGGGAGATTAATGTTGTGTCAAAAGGATAGCGCTGCAAGCCTGCGGCAATGATGGCTGGTTCGTGGTGTCCGGTGATGCCGGAAAAACGAATTATTTTTTGCTGTTTGGCTTCTTCGATCGCCTTTATTGCTCCTTTGGCACTGAAAATTTGGTCTAATTCGGCTTGGAATGAGACGTGGTGGAGTTGCCACAAGTCTAGCCGATCGGTTTTCAATCTTTTGAGCGATCGCTCTAAGTCTCTCCACGCGCCATCTCTGTCTCTGGCGGAGGTTTTTGTGGCTAGGAATATGCGCGATCGATATTTGGGCAAAACTTTGCCTAAGTTTTCTTCGCTGGGCCCGTACTCGGCCGCCGTGTCAAAATAACGAATGCCTAGTTCGATCGCGCGTTCAATTTGCGCCGCCGCTTCTGCTTCTCTTCCCGGCTGCGACAGCGGTGTTTGTCCGGCCCCACCCAAACCGAAAATCGGCACTTTCACGCCGGTTTTGCCTAACACTCGTTCTGGCATTTTTACTGTGGCGGCCGCCTGGTTACTGGGTGCGGCTGCGATTTCCCGATCGTGCTCTTCGATCGCCTTAGCGCCTGCAATGCTGCTGGCAACAGCTATACTGCTCAATATAAAATTGCGGCGAGTCTTTTTGCCGGTCATGGTTCCCGTCTCCTCAGAATATGTGAGTTGAGATTAACCAAAAAGTTAAATGAAGTCATTAGTCATTAGTCATTAGTCATTAGTTATTGGTTATTGGTTATTGGTTATTTGTCCTATGTTTCTCGTTAGTTCTTCGTTCTAATAACCAATAACCAGTAACCCATGCCCCATGCCCCATGCCCCATGCCCCATGCCCCATGCCCCATGCCCCATGCCCCATGCCCCATGCACCATGCCCCATGCCCTATGCCCCATGCCCTATGCCCTATGCCCTATGCCCTTGTCACTTATCCATGCGCGAATCAGTTCGTTTATCTGTTCTGGTACTTCGTCGTGGGGACAGTGACCGGCTTTGATAAAGTGTTCTGTCAACTCTGGATAGTGGTTGCGAAATTTGGCGCTTCTTTGTGTAGAATTCATCCACGGGTCGCTTTCTCCCCACAGCATTAGCAACCCACAGGTTAATTGACTCAGCAATACGTCGATTTTTTCGCCTTGAGGTGTTCTGAATACGGAAGCGAATACTTTGGGGGCACCGGGATCGCAGGAGGGAAGGTAAATTTCTTCTACTAATTGGTCTGTGACGGCGCTTTGGTCGAGATAAACTTTTTCTAGGGTTTTCCGAATTGTCGATCGCTGGCGCACGTACTGGAACAGCAGAAAACTTGCCCAATCTTGCTGAAATAAAGTTTTAGCTACTACAGATATGGCTTTTTGCAAGGGCGGGGCTTCGGGTGCGGGCTGCGGTTCGCTGAAGGGGCCGGCGCTGTTGATTAAGATGAGTCCGGCGGCTGATTCGGGGCGCTGGGCGGCTACACACAAGGCGGCGTAGCCTCCGAGGGAGTTGCCGGCTAGTACGGCGGGTCGGCCGATGATGTTGGTGATAAAGTCGTGGAGTTGGTCGCGCCAGAGGTCGCCGCTGTACTGCAATTCGGGTTTTGCCGATCGCCCGAATCCCAAAAGATCGATCGCCCACACTTCAAAGTCTTTGCTCAGGCCGCTGATATTTTTGCGCCAGTGGTCTGTGGACGCTCCAAAACCGTGAATTAACAGCAGGGGAGGGCGTTCTGGATGCCGATCGCTGGATCGAACGTAGTATACTGAATGCCCCTGCCACTGCCAGTAAGTGCCGGCTATGGGGGCTGCGTTCATGGCTGGGGTTGTTTGCATGATGTAAAGAAATAATTATTTACTTTAACTATTGTATCGCGACGTTCAGATTTATAAAGTAGAGGAAACGCGCCGGGCTTTTGCCAGCCAAGGATTTGTCAATTTGGGCGAGTTGGGATATCGCGATCGCCCGCACTCAGGTGCAATAAGTTTTGTAACAAATATTGATTTGGTGAGGGTCGCAGCAAAGCGAGATATTTTGCCCAGATCGCATTTGGAAAATATATCGGGTTTTTGCTGCAACACACCTAGGTATGATAATTTTGCTGTGTGGCGGCAAGAGCAAGTTCTGGGCGATGGCGCTTGCCCAGGGGCTGCGAGGGTCGAACCCGATTGGCGAGGGTCAAGGGATCGACTTTTTTATAGTTATTTCCGAGCTTTTCAAGGTGGGGATCGTTTGTTAGAGTGCAGTTGACGGCTTGGGGAGGCAGCGAGCCGCTTGGTTGCGAGTTGGCAAAAGCCGACATCAAAAATTTCGCTGCTGGGAGAACTTATAAGTAAAATTACTGATGGTTCTCTGCAGAAGTTTCTCAGAATCGCAGAATATTTTGTGACGTGGTTTGCTGTTCTTAATTGCTTGGATACTCTAAGATAGAAGTAGAGCTGCGCCGCTCAATTAATTAGCATTTTGAATACTAGGGAGCCAACTATGCAGGGTGTGAACTTTATCCACCTGAAAGTTAGGGAGTTTTCTGAGTGATTGCTATTTCAGCCCGTCCGGTCGGACGCAATTGGATTACGATTAGCTTCGCTTCTACTCTATACCTTTGTCCTATTTTGGATCTGCTCCTAGCAGAGCTTCCGGATCGCTGGCAAGCGGAATTGCGGTTGGGGCTTCAAGAAGCTTTGGTAAATGCTGCTAAGCATGGAAACAAGTTAGACCCCGCTAAAACTGTTGGAGTCCGTTTTTCGATCGTCCAAAACCAATATTGGTGGGTGATATCGGATGAAGGTTCTGGTTTTAATGCCCCTTGCAGTTGCAACCTTTATACCGATGATTGCGACAATCTCCTAGCAAAGGATGTTGCAGATGACTCTGCACTCCCCCATGTTGAACAAGAATGTGGTAGGGGATTGTTTATTCTTTACCAAATATTCGATCGCGTAGAGTGGAATTCTGAAGGTACAGAGTTACGGCTGTGCAAAGAACTTCCCAGTCGCTACCGGCTGCCTCGCTTGCGCTAGCACCGATATTTGGCAGCAGTTTTCAACTCAGCTAGACCTGCAAATTTTTTCGTTTCCGGGCCCAAGCTTGGACTGAGAATTTGGAGGATCTGGCTATTGATACCCGATCCTAATACAAAATGCGTGTTTTGAGTTAAAAAAAGTATAAATCTTTTGAACTCACAATCGGGCGGCTCGATCGAGCCGCGCGATTGTCTAAGTTTTGAGCGACTAATCAAGTCAAAACTCAAGACTCAATACCCAAAATTATTTGCCGTGGGTGGGACAAGGAGGAGCAGATATCGATCGATCCAGCCATCCTGCTGCTTGTTTTAAGCGCGGGAGAGCTTCTTCTGGCTGTTTTTTGAGCAAAAAGACCAAAGCGGCCGCAGCTTGCTCGCAGGCCCGCGCGGAACGGTTGGCTTTGAGGCGGTGCCAATCTTTTTCGGCAATGGCGAGGCGCGCGGCTAGAGCTTGGGCTAGTTCTACCGTGCTCAGCTCGTTGAGGTTGACAGTTTGGGTTGTTTGTGTAGTTTCAAGCATAATTGGCAATTATAGCGATTTGGCTGCCGTTTCTGAATTTAAAAAATATACTGCATATAATAACAACTTAATTGGGAATCCGTTTTTTTATTATTGTCAGGTTTGCAGATCGAAATGCCTCAACAGCCGTCAGAGTTAAATCGGGAAGAGCAAGAAAGCGAGTTTGTTCAAGCGCTCGCAGCAGTGGAGCGATCGCTCGCGGCAGTTAAAGAACGGTACACTCAAATTCAGGTCGATCGACAGCGCCAAGTCGAACTCGGCCATCGGCGCGAAGAAATCCGCCAGTCTGGGCGCCAAAATCCATTGCCGCAACTCAAAAAAGAATTGCGGGAAATTGAGCAAGAATTGGAAACTATCGAGTTGAATTTAGAAAGCAGCCTGTTTTCTTGGGGAAGCATAAAACAACCTTTTTGGCAAGCAGTTCGCTTTGGGGGACTCGGCATTTTGATCGGTTGGATTTTGAAATCCTATGCAGGTTGAATTATGTTATGATTTTTGATTTTTTTATTAACCGCAGAGGGCGCAGAGGGCGCAGAGGAAGAGAAAAGAGAGAATTATGGTGCAAAATATTAAATAAACAGGAGTAAATATGACAAATCAACGAATAGCAGCAATTTTGCGCGCAGGTGAACCCGACGAAACTGTAACTGTTCAAGGTTGGGTTCGCACTAAGCGCGAATTGAAAGAATTTGCTTTTGTCGAAGTCAACGACGGTTCGGCGATGGCTAATTTGCAAGTAGTCATAAATTCCGATTTGCCAGACTTTGAAAACGTACTCAAACAACTGAATACAGGTGCATCTTTAGAAGTGTCGGGAGTGCTGGTAGCGTCTCCGGCGAAAGGACAGCGAATAGAGTTGAAAGCGTCACAAGTACAAGTTTACGGCGATGCAGACCCGCAAACTTATCCGCTGCAAAAAAAGCGGCATTCTTTTGAATTTTTGCGAACAATCGCCCATTTGCGGCCGCGCACAAACACCCACGGTGCTGTCTTTCGAGTCCGCAATGCTTGTTCGGCGGCGGTACACCAATTTTTTCAAGAACGCGGTTTTTTGTGGGTTCACACTCCGATTATTGCTGCTAGCGACTGCGAAGGTGCGGGGGAAATGTTCGGCGTTACCAACTTTGATTTAAAGAACGTGCCGCGCACTGATTCGCAAGAAGTTGATTATGCTCAAGACTTTTTTGGAAAGCGTGCCTATTTAACAGTTAGCGGTCAGTTGGAAGCGGAAGTTATGGCGATGGCTTTCGGCAATGTTTACACTTTTGGGCCGACTTTCAGAGCGGAAAATTCTAATACTTCGCGACATTTGGCGGAGTTTTGGATGATTGAACCGGAGATGGCTTTTTGCGATTTGCAGGGAGATATGGATTTGGCTGAGGCGTTTTTAAAGTACATTTTTAAATACGTTTTGGATCGTTGCCCGGAAGATATGGAGTTTTTCAACGAGCGCATTGACAAAACGGTTTTGGCTACTGCTGAAAATATCATTAACAATCAGTTCGAGCGGATTACTTACACGGAGGCGATCGCACTTTTGGAAAAAGCCGACAAAAAGTTTGATTTTCCGGTAAGTTGGGGTTTAGATTTGCAGTCGGAACACGAGCGTTATTTGGCTGAGGACTTGTTTAAAAAGCCGACAATTGTCAGCGATTATCCCGTCGGGATTAAAGCATTTTATATGCGTTTAAACGATGACGAGAAAACGGTGCGAGCAATGGATGTTTTGGCTCCTAATATTGGGGAAATTATCGGCGGTTCGCAGCGGGAAGAAAGGCTGGATGTGTTGGAGCGGCGCATGGAAGCGCAGGGTATGAATAAGGAGGAATTGTGGTGGTATTTGGATTTGCGCCGCTACGGTACTGTGCCTCACGCTGGGTTTGGTTTGGGGTTTGAGCGGTTAGTGCAGTTTATGACGGGAATGGGGAATATTCGGGATGTGATTCCGTTTCCGAGGGCGCCTTTGAGTATTGATTTTTAGTTGACGATTGTGCGGGAAAACGTAGGGACACGGCATTGCCGTGTCCTTACCCGGATCAGCGATTCACAATCACAAATAAATTAAGTTGCCGAGGGAATTGTGATATCAACAGATTGCACTTTTACCGAAGTTCCCAAACTCGATAAGGGCGGTTGAATCTCCGCCGTATTTCCCACTACTAATGTTACTAGATTCTCCGGTTTCAAGTAAGTCTTGGCTACGCGCTGCACGTCGGCAATTGTTGCTGCTTCGATGCTGCGGCGGTAGCTAAAAATGAAATCTTCGGGATAACCGTAGTATTCGTAGCGCATTAATCGCGACAAAGTTTGACTGGGATTTTCAAATTTGAAGATGAAAGAATTCAGGGTGGAATCTTTAGCGAAAGCTAATTCTGCCGGGGTAATTGCTTCAGTGCGGATACGATCGATCTCAGCGCGAATTGCCTGGATAAACGGTACTGTTGCGTCCGATCGCGTTTGGCCTCCTGCGACAAACACCCCCGGATAGTCATATCTCGGACTCCAAGCTGCGTATACTGAATAAGCTAAACCTTGGCGCGATCGCACATTATTAAACAAACGGCCGCCGAAACCGTTGAGAACCCCATTCATCACGTCCAAAGCACCGTAATCTGGACTGCTGAGCATTCCGCCCAAATGTCCCATCTGCACGTAACTTTGACTTAATTGCGGCTGATTTACCAAAAATACGCCGCCGTCCTTTGCTGGCGATACGGTTGGTAGCGCAGGCACTTCTGCACTTTGAGTCGGTTGCCAGTTGCCGAATTTTTGCTCGACGAGCGATCGCATTTTAGCAGTATCAAAATCGCCAGAAATACCCAAAATCATGTTTTTGGGGTGGAAATATTTCTGGTAGAAACTCACCACATCGTCGCGGGAAATATTGGCGAGGGTTTTGTATTCTACCGTGCGCGCGTAAGGACTGCGATCGCCGTAAATTAACTTTTCAAACTCGCGGCCGGTAATATCGTTAGGATCGTCATTGCGGCGGGCGATCGCGCCTTGACTTTGGTTCTTGGCTAAATCCAACTTTTCCTTAGCAAAGATTGGCTCCCGAATCACTTCCGCAAATAGGTCAAACACGGGTTCCACATCTTCAGCTAAAGCATTAAAATTAGCGCTGCCAGAAGTAACATCAATCCCCGTTTCTACTGAAGCTGCTCGCTGTTCTAGCAACTGATTTAGTTCATCAGCCGTATGCCGGCTCGTGCCGCCAGTTCGGAGCACTTCTCCCGTCAATCCTCCCAATCCAATTTTATCAGCAGGTTCAAAGCGATCGCCCGTGCGAAATAGCGCCGTTCCCCCAATTAGCGGGAGTTCCCGGTCTTCCATCAGATACACCCGGATGCCATTTTTCAGCTCGAAGCGAGTATATTTAGGCAGTTTAATTTCTGGCACCGCCGGGAATGTTAATTCGTCGTAGTGTTTCGGTGCAGCCGCTAACGAAGGTAACAAATTAAACGTGCCCAGTGAAACAGTAAAAATGCAAAGCGATAGCAGAAATAACTTTACGTTTTTCAGTCTCAATTTAGTCCTTTTCATTCTTTCTCCTAAGTTTCCTATTGTGACATAGCGTCGGGATCGTGCCCCGCGCCCGCCCTAGATGCAAGACTATCTCGCTTGTCTGCGAAGGCAGACTTTGTTTGTGTAGGATCGGTTTCAACCGCCGAGTCTAAATCGAGGCTCTTCCTCTGGATCTGCGTTCCCAGGCAGAGCCTGAGAACGAGTCTTTCTTACTGACTTCTACCTCACCCTACCCTCGATTATTCATCCGTGTATCCGTGTCAAAATCCGTGTCGTGCTTCCTTCTTCTTACAGCGGCAAAAGCTTGCCAATCGTGCGATTTTCCGGCCGGAAAGTTGCCTGAGCGACACGCTGAATGTCAGCCGGAGTAACAGCCGCGATCGCATCCAATTCCTTGAACAAATTTCGCCACGAACCGGTGTTTACCTGATAGTCCAGCAGCGAAAATGCCATGCCCATATTAGAATTGAGCGATCGCAACAAATCGGCTCTCGCCTGAGTTTTCACGCGATCCAATTCCAAATCAGAAACCGGCTCTGTTTTCAGGCGATCGATTTCCTTGCTCAAAGCTGCTGCTACTTCATCAACCGTGCGGCCCGGAGCAGTTTGAGCGTAAAACAACATCAAATTCGGATATTTTTCCCCCGGATAACCGCTGAAACCTTGAGCAGCTAGGGCTAATTGCTGTTGTTCTACCAAAGATTTATAAAGCCGAGAAGTGCGGCCATCGCTGAGCAAAGAACCAATCATTTCATAAATCGCATTGTCGGGATGATTCATCGCCGGTCTGTGGTATCCTTCCAAATACCAAGGTTGAGTTTTTAATTTCAGCGTTACTTCCTTAGTTTGCGTTTGGGGAGGCTCCACAATTTCCAATTCAGATGGCACAGGTTTCGCCTTGTAGCGGCCGAAATAAATTTGAGCGAGTCGTTTCACTTCTGCAGCTTTCACGTCTCCTACCACCGCCACAGTCAGCTTGCTGGGGACGTAGTGAGTATCGAAAAACTTCTGCACGTCGCTGCGGCTGAGGTTTTTAATGTCTTCAGTATAGCCAATTACGGGGCGGCGGTAGGGATGAACAGAAAAGGCTTTGTCGGCAAAAACTTCAACCATTTGTCCGATCGCAGAATTCTCGGTTCGCAGCCTGCGTTCTTCTAAAATTACTTGTTTTTCTTTGTAAAATTCCCGAAATACCGGTTCTAGAAATCGCTCGGATTCCAGCGACATCCACAGTTCTAACTTGTTAGCTGGGAGGCTGTAAAAATACATTGTGGCGTCGGTGGAAGTAGCGGCGTTTAGTCCGACTCCGCCTGCTTGTTCAACTATTTTGCCGAGTTCGTTGCGCTTGACAAATTGCGAAGCTTCGGCTTCAACTTTGTCAAATTCTGCTTGGAATTTGGCGACTTCTTCAGTTTTGCCGCTGGCTTTTGCTGCTTGCATTTGCTCGAAGAGTTCGTCTTGTTTTTCTAGCAGCGGCTTTTCGGCTTTGTAGTCGGTAGTGCCGATTTTTGGCGTGCCTTTGAAGGCTAAATGTTCGAGATAGTGCGCGACTCCGGTTTTGCCGTCGGGTTCGTTTGCGCCTCCTACGTCAGCGTGAATTAGAAACGATGCTACGGGCGATCTGGGCCTTTCGAGCACGATGAATGTCATGCCGTTGTCGAGCTTAAATTCGGTGACTTGCTTGATTACTCGATCGAGCGACGGTTGAACAGAGACTGCTTGGGAGCTGCTAGCGGGGTTGGGGCGGGCGAGGGCGATTTCGGGAGAAATTCCCCACCACAGCAGTACAGCGGCCAGCAGGGAGGCGATGAATCGAGTTTGGCGATCGGGCGATTCCCTACGGGATAGCTTCGCTTCACGGGGTTTTTGAAACTGCGGGGTCATTCGATTTTAGATTTTAGATTTTGGATTTTGGATTGTCAAACAAAAAAATGTTTGTGCTCGGCGACGAGACATTCTTTTCTAAGGATAAAGATTTTTGGAGGCACAAGCGATCTGTTGCGCCGCAGATGTTAGGCTGATACAGCAAATCTCAAAAAGGGTCATTCGATTTTAGATTTTAGATTTTGGATTTTGGATTGTCAAACAAAAAAATGTTTGCCCTGAATGCCAGAGATTCTTTTTAAAACTTAACATCAATTAGTCCCTCAGTCCAGCTCCCGCAGTTCCAAGTCGCCAATTACCGATTGCAAAGCCATGCGAATTTTTAATCAGTCTCCTCCTGAAACAGAAACCAAGAAGCGAATTTTACAAGCAGCTCAGCGGTTGTTTGCCCGCAGCGGATACGACGGCACGACAACTCGCGATTTAGCAGCGGCGGCGGGGGTGGCGGAGGGTACGCTATTTCGGCATTTTGATAATAAAAAAGCGATTTTGATTGAGGTGGCGACGGAAGGATGGGTGGAGTTGCTGACGGATTTGCTGACAGAATTGAGCGAGATGGGCAGTTACAAAGCAGTGGCTCAGGTGATGCGGCGGCGGATGCTGAATATCCGCGAGAATAGCGACATGATGCGGGTGTGTTTTTTGGAGGCGCAATTTCACCCGGATTTGCGCGATCGAATTCAGTTGGAAGTCATCGGAAAAATGAGCGATGTGGCTGAAGCTTTTTTTGAAACCGCGATGGAAAAAGGAGTTTATCGAAAGATGAATCCGAAGATTGTCGCTCAGGTATTTTTGGGTATGTTTACAGTCGCGGGTTTCAGTCAAAATACGATTATGGAACCCAATGCTTCTCCGCTGCAAATGCAGGAAATGGCGGAAGGATTAGCCGATATTTTTCTGAATGGGGTTTTGCAGAAAGATGAATAATTAGAGCAACAGGGAAAAGTTGTTATGGGCAAAGTTTTGGACTATTCTATTCGGCCGCTAACGCAGGAAGACGAGCCTTTTCTGTGGCAAATGCTGTATGAAGCGGCGCACATGGCAGAAGAAGGTGAATCAGCGGTGCAAGCTGTTGTCAATCATCCTTTAATTGCGAAATACGTGCAGAATTGGGGACGTGCAAACGATCTGGGCTTCGCAGCAATCGAATTGAACGGCAGTCAGCCAGTAGGAGCCGCCTGGCTGCGTTTGTTTGCAGGGGATGAAAAGGGATTTGGCTGGATTGACGATACTATCCCGGAATTGGCGATCGCCGTTCTTCCAGAATATACAAGTCAGGGTGTAGGAACGCAGTTGCTGGCTCGTTTGCTGTCAGCAGCAAAAGCCTCTTATCGATCGGTATCCCTGAGTGTCAGAAGCTCGAATCGAGCCCTGAGTTTGTACGAGCGATCGGGATTTAAAGTAATTGAGGGAAGCGAGACACTCAACCGCACAGGAGGGACATCATTCACCATGAAAGTTGATTTTGATTGAGTGAATTATTACTCGTCGTTAAATTCGTACATTTGCTGTACCCACTTCTCCCGATTATCCTGCCATTCATCCCTCATTACTTCCCAAGTTGTATTGCTTTCAAGTTCCAGCAACAGACTTGATACTTCTTCAAGCGTCGATGCTATGCGACATTCTTCTACCCAACTTTGTCGGAGCATTTTCCATTGACTTTGTACTGCTTGCATCTGAAAATTTGATTCTAATTCAACTAGCAATTTGGCTAGCTGTTTTTCGTCAATTGCTGCTGACACCTCGCTTATCCAAAAGTCGCGAGGTTCTTTCCATTGTTCCGTCACTGCGTCCCCGTTTAGGTGGGCTTCAAACTCTAACAGTAATTGGTTTAGTTCTACCATATTAAATTTTGTCTTGTTTGCAGTTTGTGCTATGATTGTACAAATTTTATTGATTTAGACTGTTGGTTTTTTATAGTGAGCTATAGCCTTTCTTAAAAAGATGAGGTATGATTGACAGATTATATAACCACTTAAACGTATAGGGCCCAAGCCCAACTACGTCCGCGAATCTTTCTGAGAACGGCTATATGTGGCTGAGGCTTTTTGGGAAACGGCGATGGAAAAACAAGTTTATCCAAAGATGAATCCGCAGATTGTCGCTCAGGTATTTGTGGGAATGTTTGCAGTCGCGTGCTTCAGTCAAAATACGATTGTGGAGCCGAATGCTTCTCGGCAGCAAATGCAGGAAATGGCTGAAGGACTCGCAGATATTTTTCTGAATGGGGTTTTGCAGAAAGATGAATCCTTAGTCATTAGTCATTAGTCATTAGTCATTAGAAAATTTTAGAGCCTGAAAACGCATATCTACAGGCTCTGATTCGTCGAAACTACTCCTTAAACTTGTGCATTTGCTGTACCCAATTCTCGCGATTGTGCGACCATTCATCAGCCATAGCTTCCGAATTGGTATTGGTTTCTAGTTCCAGCAATAAACTTGATACTTCTTGAACAATTGATGCTCCCAGACATTCTTCTACCCAACGGTTCCGACGCTCTTGCCACTGAATATCAACCGATTCTCCCTGGAAGTTTGATTCCAATTCAACTAGCAATTCTGCTAGATATGTCACGTTAACTGATGCTGCCACATCGCTAACCCAACTTTCCCGGCGCTCTTTCCATTCTTTTGTGACTCCTTCCGATTTGAGGTTGCTTTCAAACTCTAACAGTAACTGATTTAGTTCTACCATCTTAAATGTTTGATTTTTTGTAGTTGGTGCTACAATTATACCAAAAATTTCACTAAACAGAGTGTTAATTTTTTTTTAAGATTGCGGTCGCAGTGAAACTACAGAATAGATAACTTAATAATGAGCGATGAATTTACGTTAGATATGCTAGACATTCCCAGCAGTTGGAGGGGCGGGGAAGGGGACTGGACAGGAGTGGCGGCAGCTATTGCGAGAGGAGAAACAGTCGAAGTAATTCAAGAAGTTGGTTCTACGTTGTGGCGAAATAGCTTGCCAGAAAAACATTGTTTGTATTGGGAGGGGGAAAATCTATCCACTATCAAAGCCAGAATTTGGATTAGTTTCACGCAGAGAAGATTTTCGCCGGAATCTGCTTTGCCAAAGGTTCAGTGGCATCCGAAAGTGTTGTGGATAGGGATAGGTTGCGAACGCGGAACAGGGCGAGAATTAATCGAAACTGCGATTAAACAAGTATGCCGTGCCTATCATTTAGCCGAAAGTGCGATCGCGGGTATTGCTACAATAGACACTAAAGCAGGTGAAGTCGGATTGTTAGAACTTTGTCAAGCGCGAAATTGGCCGTTAAAAACCTTTGCTGCTGACATTTTAAGTTCCGTAGAAGTCCCCAATCCTTCAAATATTGCAGCAAAACAAGTCGGGACGCCCAGCGTAGCAGAAGCTGCGGCACTTTGTGCGATCGAACTGATATCTTGTACCATTCTCAAGAACAGGCAAGATGCCTGTGAAGCGCAGAGTGAATCTGCTTGTGGGGTGGGCAGGATGCCCGCCCGTGAAAGGCTTTTAGTCCCTAAAAAAATATTTCGCTCGGGCAAAAAAACAGGCTCTGTAACAGTAGCGGTTGCAGTTTGCCCGATCGAGTATCTAGGATAATGTATTACTGAGCCAAAGTATCGGCACTCACAAATCGACCGATCAACCCAGAAACGAATGACAAAACAATCGAACCAAACAAAGCCGGCCAAAAACCGTTAACCGCAAAGCCGATACTGAACGCACCCGCCAACCACGAAGCCAGGGAAAGCGAAATTGCATTCACAACAAACAAAAACAAACCTAAAGTAATAATGCTCAAAGGCAGCGTCAGCAATGTAATAATCGGTCTGACAACCGCGTTCACCAATCCGATAAGAACAGCAGCCACCATCGCCGCCGGAAAGCTCACCACCGCAATACCTGGTACAATGTTAGCGGTAATGACCAGCGAAACCGCTGCTACTATCCAAGTTAAGAAAAAACTTAGCATATGTTTTTTTTCATCTCCATCACTCTTAATTAAGATTGTAACTGTTTAGTCGATCGACCAAAGTTCGGGATACACTACGAAATACCCACCTTGCAAGAATATCAGACTTATGAAACTCCGGCAACTAGCTGCATTGCTATTCGCGCTAACTATCTTCATCCTCCCGCGGCCAGCGCTGGCTCAATCTAAATATTACGCTCCTCCGCTGTCTTTTAGCAACGCCGAACTGACAAGACGCGATTTTTCCGGTCAAATGCTGCGTGCCGCTGAGTTTTCTAACGCTAATATGGACTTGACTAATTTTTCTAATGCCGATTTGCGGGGAGCAATTATGAGCGCTTCGGTGATGACTCAGGCGAATTTGCACGGAGCAAATTTAACTAATGCCATGATCGATCAAGTTAAATTTACTAAGGCCGATTTAAGCGATGCAATTTTAGCTGAAACAATTTTGCTGCGTTCTACTTTTGACGGTGTTGATATCACCGGCGCTGACTTTACTGACGCAATTATGGACGGCGCACAAGTTAAAGAATTGTGTACAAAAGCCAGCGGGATTAATTCTCAAACTGGGATTTCTACTCGCGATTCCTTGGGATGCCGCTGATATCATCTCCGGTCAATTACTGATGATTGTTTGTTGAGTGGGGGCGGGTTTTTTAGATTGTTTGTTTGGGGCGATTATGGTTGGTGGAACCCGCTCCTACGAAACCATATTTTGTAGATACTGTCTTGACTTGTCAAGGGGTAGCAGTCAAATAATTAGGATCGAAAGGCTTTTGGGATTTTAAAATCCCAAAAGCCAAATGCACCAACTTCCGATATCATTGCACGAATCACCTGCATTTTGACGAAAGCCACGACCCAATAATCGTTCACTCATAGCTTTGAGCAAGGGGTTATGACGCATTGCCACCACCGCAGGCAAATACAATGCCTTTTTTCGTCTGACATTTCCGGTACAAGATGCCTTTAACCTCCGTCCCTGAACTGCGTTCACAGGGAGTTAAACCCTCATGAGCAGCTAATTGACGAGCATTGTTGTAATCGGAAATCCGACCGATTTCAGCTAATAACACTCCAGCCGTTTGTTCCCCAATACCAGGAATTGAGGTCAATCGATTTGAGATTTGAGATTTGAGATTTTAGATTAAAGATTAAAGAATTGAAGCATTGACCCAGCCCAAAAACGGATACGCTGCCACGTACTTAAGTCGTGGAAAGATCAAAATTTTAGACCCTAGTTCAAGCTCCCAGATTGCATCTGTGGGGTAAATCTAAAATCTCAAATCTCAAATCTCAAATCGACTGACCCCACGGCTCAATTCGGGGGCTCCTCGATGGGATAAAAGTTTTTTACTTCTGAACATATTAATCCGGGGGCTTGTATCCTGGATGCTTGATTGTCAACAGGTCACGTTGTTGTTTTAAATGCGGAGCTTGGTCAAAATGGTCACTAATTAATTGTTTAATCAGTTTTTGTTGCTGTTCTAGGTACTCCAAATGCGACTGAGGAATGAGAATTAAATAACTTACACAAGGAAAGTGGGGTGGGCTCTTATAGCCCGCCCTTTTTTGGACGGGCGGGACGCCCATCCCACCATAACAATTAAAATTGTAAGTTATTTAATTCGCGATCCTGAGTAAGGTTCGCCACAGTTGCCGTAGCTGTTTCCAAACGGTTGCGTTCTTGATTAGACATTTCGATTACAGATTCCAGCCGCCGTAACCAGGCTTGCAACTCCTTAACTTCGGGCGCAGTAGGTGTCCATAATAAAGGTTTAACAGCCGCACAAAAACGGGCAATCAGTGCTGCATCTACGGAGTCTGTTTGAGTTCGTAGAAGTTCGCTTTTAGCAAACCCTTTAATCCGGGCCGGATTGACGATACTGACAAAAAAAACAGCTCCATCAAGAAATTCAGCCAAGGCTTCACGCCAAAATACTGGTGGCTTCCATGTGCTCGCGTGAAGTTCAGAAGCACTATGTTGTTTGAGCCACTGATGTAAACTCTCAAACCCTTGAATATTGTTCGTAAACTTTTTGTTTTAGCTGCACAATTTTCCTTCACTAATGCGACATGAAATTCTTTTTTACTGATATCTATGCCTCAGATTTTTGGTGTCATTGTTGGCTCCCGATGTACTCCGATTTATGAAATAACGTGACAGGCAATTGAATACTAACAAGAGTCAATGCAGGCTGTCTTGATGATATCGAGCGCGGTATATACCCCCTGTGTTTTGTGTGAGCCTGTCATCAGTAATGTCCGCCGATCTACACAACAGACTTATGAAAGTCTAAGGGGCGGGCCCATTTCACCAATTACTGATGTCCTTGGAGAACACTTTCTGCTGAAACTTGCACTCTTGCGCTAAGCTGTTGAACATTTAAAACAGATTGTATGGTGCCGGGCGTCCGAAGTATTTCCCGTTTAAGCGGAGCGTGTTGGCGGATGACGCACCCGGAACAGCCTAGTTAGTGGTTTAAATGCACAACAGCTTACATTTTTCTTGTTTCTTTAGATTTACGCCTGTTTGGTGGAGCGATCGCCCACTCTTTTGTGGCGATCGCCTGACTGACTCTTTTAAGATACAAGGGGCGGGTTCACCGATAATAAATGCCTAAAACCCACAATCTCATAAACCCGCCCCCACCCAACGGCAAATCATAATCTACCTATTTTAAAATACAAGAAAATACAACCCAAATCTGTATAAAACCTTAAAAATTGCCAACTCTACAAATAGTCGCCAACTTTTACATTACATTATAACCAGTGTCAATTCTGGAACTCGTGCAAGCTAACCTCTCTTGAACTGACCAAAGGATATAAAGATGGATATCTTATCTAACACCGTGGCGCTATCACGGATGCAATTTGCACTAACAGCCATATTCCATATGCTGTGGCCAGTTCTGACTACTGGAATGGGGATTTATCTGGTAATTGTTGAGGGAATGTGGCTAAAAACTCGCAATCCTGACTACTACCACCACGCTCGTTTTTGGTCTAAACTCTACGTCCTCAACTTCGGAATTGGAGTAGCTTCAGGAATTCCAATGGAATTTCAATTCGGCACAAACTGGGCACCATTTTCCGAAGCAGTCGGTGACTTTTTTGGCAGCATTTTAGGCTTTGAAGCTTCAATGGCATTTATGCTCGAAGCCGGCTTTTTAGGCATTATGCTGTTTGGTTGGGAGCGCGTTCACCCGATCGTCCATCTTTTCGCTACAATCATGGTAGCCTTCGGCGCTAACCTATCAACCGTCTGGATTTTAGTCGCTAACTCTTGGCTGCAAACTCCTGCGGGCGGAGAAATGGTCAATGGCAAGTTTATTGTCAGCGATTACTTTCAAGCAATTATGAACCCGTTCGCATTAAACAGCATTCTCCATATGTTTTTTGCGACGTTAGAAACTTCGCTTTTTGTCATTGGCGGAATTAGCGCTTGGTACATTCTTAATAAGCGCAACGAAGCGTTTTTTTCCAAGTCTTTAAAAATTGCGATCGCAACAGCAATCGCCGTTGCACCCTTGCAGATATACATCGGACATTTGAGCGCCGAACAAGTCTATCACTATCAACCCACTAAATTAGCAGCAATCGAAGCTAAGTGGGAAACCTCACCAGCGGGAGAGTCAGCAGATTGGACTTTGCTAGCTTTGCCTAATGAAAAAGCCCAAAAAAACGACTGGCAAATTAGCATTCCTAATGGCTTAGGATACGTTCTGGAATTCAAAGAAAAGCTCTCAGAACCCGTACTAGGTTTAAAGGAATGGAAGCCAGAAGATAGACCCCGAATGGTGGGTTTAATCTACTATTGTTTCCGCATCATGTCCGGCATTGGATTCTTTTTTCTAGGATTGATGCTGTTGAGTGTAATTCAATGGATGCGAGGCAAACTTGCTGCTGAAAATATTAGCAGTCAACCTTGGCTAATGCGCGCTTGGGTATTAGCTGCTCCCCTCGGATATATTGCTGTAGAATCAGGTTGGATTGTCCGCTGTGTCGGCAGACAACCGTGGGTTTTATACGGGCAAATTCGCACTGCTGATGCTGTATCAGTAATCCCCGCTAGCAATGTTTTAGTTTCCCTCAGTTTCTTTGCCGTTATCTACAGCTTTTTGTTTGTTTGTGCCATCTATTTCGGCAGCAGAATTATCCGCAAAGGGCCTAATTTAACTCTGCCGTTACCGGGATCGGACAATGAACCCGCAATCGAAACTCAACCAGCAGAACACATTCCCGATCGACGTCCAGTAGAAGCACAGCAATAAGAGATTTTATGCAAGCTTTAGAGCATTTTCTCCCGCAAGTTTGGTTCGTAATTTTAGGTATCTTTCTCTTGCTGTACGTCATGCTAGACGGTTTTGACTTGGGAGTCGGAATCTTGTCTCTGACTGCTGACGACGAGGAACGCAGGGGCATTTTAATGACCAGTCTGGGCAATGTTTGGGACGCTAACGAAACTTGGCTGGTGTTGATGGGAGGCGCTCTATTTGGCGCATTTCCCCTCGCTTACGGCACGATTTTAACCGCGCTGTACATACCGATTTGCATGATGCTTTTTGGTTTGATATTTCGGGCTGTCGCGTTTGAGTTTCGCGAGCATTCTAACCGGAAAAAATTCTGGAATTACGCTTTTGGTGCTGGCAGTTTTTTAGCATCTTTAGCTCAAGGATTTGCCCTCGGTGCGGTGCTCGAAGGCATTGCGGTTGACGAAGCGGGTCACTTTGTCGGGACTACTTGGGACTGGCTGGATTGGCGATCGATCTTGGTTGCTTTGACGCTGATTCAAGGCTACGTTTTGATCGGTTCAACCTATCTAATTATGAAGACTGACGGCGAACTGCAAACAACTCACTATCGCACTGCTAAAATTGCGGCAGTGACGACTTTAATCGGAGCAGTTTTAATTACGATCGCCACTCCGGTTTTTTACGAAAGTACGAGAGCGAGGTTGTTCGAGAAACCGCTAGTTTATATCTTTGCTGCTATTCCTTTGCTGGGAGTGCTGTTTGTGGGAATGTTGCTGAAAAGTCTCGCAAGCAAAGAAGAACGGACGCCGTTTATTTGGACAATCTTGATTTTCTTGCTCAGTTTCATCGGTTTGGGATTGATTGTTTTTCCCTACATTATCCCGACTAAAATCACGATTTACCAAGCCGCAGCTTCGCCCAGCGCGCTGGTGTTTATGATTGTGTTCATCGGCTTTCTGATCCCGATTATGATTTTTTACAACATCTACAATTATGTTGTATTTCGGGGTAAGGTGGTCGGCGGCCACTACGGGGAATAAAATTGGTTTGTAGTGAGAACTTCAGTCCTCATAAAAATCTGAGGACTAATACCAAGTTGCTAAAGATGGTATTATTTGAGGAAATACAGCATATTCCAGGTTGATGAAGTACAGTAGCCGCTATATTTATATTGTGTGATGTTAATATGTAGGGTGCGGATCTGCGACCTTTTAAATAGAACTTGCAGATTGACGGGTGGCGACGCACCTTACTTACGACTCTTATTGTGTGTACCGCATATACATGGAATATGCTGTAAATTGTCTACCACAGTTAACACATAGATAGTTCTGCTTACCTTTTTTGCACCCATTTTTATTGATACAGCGTATTCCAGGTTCATGAAGTACACTCTTCAGCTATTATTGTGTGGTACGTGTTATGTAGGGTGCGGATCTGTTCTATGCTTCAATGCAACTTGCAGATTGACTCTGAAAGCGACGCACCTTACTTACGACAAAATTGTGTGTACCGCATATACATGGAATATGCTGTATGAGTTGACTTGACAGAAAGGACATTCCATTTAATCTGACTTGTGTTTAATTATTTTTTGTGAATTGCTCTCAGAATCAATCATACCTCAATTCAGCAACGCCCTAATTCTGTTTACCTCTTTTATGCCCATTTTTATTGAGTTGACTTGACAGAAAGGACATTCCATTGATTCTGATTTAATGTACATTATTTTCTGGCTCTTTCACTCGATAGTTCAATCATACTTCAATTCAGCAACGCCGAAAATCGTATTACTTTGTTGCCACCACAGCCAAATTCCAAGCCAACCGCTTCATCAAAGGCAACTTCTTCAAAAACCCATCCAACCCTTCTAACCGAGAGTATTCCGGCTTTAATCTCCCCTGTTCAATAATAATCTTTTTCCAATAACGCTCCTCATTCGGATGCACTTTTTCTATCAAATAAAAACGCAAAAAAATCCAAAGCGCCGTCAGCCAAAACGTATCATAAGCCGTCTCCGAAAACAAAGACTTGACAAAATTCACAATATTAATATCCAAAGGAGTTTCATCCTCCGTCCGCACCTCAGTCGCCATTCTGCGGTAAACATTAATCACCGGATTGTGCTTCATCGGGTCCCAAAAACAAGCTTTACCCCCAGGCTTCAGGACGCGGTGCATTTCGCGAATTGCCTTTTCCGGTTCCGGCAAATGGTGCAACAAATTAGAAGCATAAACAATATCAAAACTGTTGTCCGGGAAATCTAGCGCCATTGCATTCACAGTGCAACCGTCTATTGTGACGCCGTTTTTCTCCGCCAATTTCAGGGCTACTTCTACCATGCCCTGAGAATAGTCGGCCGCCACACAATTCGCGCCTTTTTTAGCAAAATAAACGCTGTTTTCTCCAGCACCGCAGCCTAAATCTAACAGGCGTTTACCTGTAATATCGCCCAGTTGCTGGACGATAAATCTATTTTCAGGGGCGGTACAAGCTTCAAAGTAATCATTGACTCGAATGCCGTCAATATCGATTGTGGATGCCCAAGCATCGTGGAACTGCCGCTCTTTTTTTAAAGTTTCGTCTTGCATTTTTCAAGAGTTTGTTATTAGTAAAAAAAAGTAATTTTAAACCGCAGATGAACCCGAATTAAGGCAGATTAATTTATATTTATCTGCTTTGATGATGGGTTCGTCTGCGGTTTGTTTCAAGAAAAATGGCTGACAATAAATTTATCAGCGCTGTGCTTCTGCAACAACTTGATTTCTGATCTGAGTTGGCTGTTCGGAAGATTTTTCAGCATTAGACTGCAATGCCTGATACAGCCGATTTAAAGCGCTGATGTATGCTTCTGCGGAGGCTACGATAATGTCGGTATTTGCCGAGTGACCGGAAAATACTTTGCCTTCGTGCCGCAAGCGAATTGTTACTTCGCCGATCGCATCTATTCCCGCTGTCACCGACTGTACAGAAAACTCGATCAACTCATTCGGGACATTTACCACGCGGTTAATTGCCCTGTAAATCGCATCTACAGGCCCAGTGCCGATCGCCGCATCGGTCAATTCTTCCCCCGCCGGATTCCGCACCGTTACGGTTGCTGTCGGCCGCGATTTGTCGCCGCAAGAAACTTGCACCAATTCTAACCGGAACAGTTCCGGTGCTTGGTGGGCTTCGTTGTTGGCGATCGCCTCTAAATCCCAATCAGTAATCTCTTTTTTCTTGTCCGCCAAATCTTTAAACTTGACAAAAGCCTTATTTAGCTCATCGTCGGCCATTTCAAAACCCAACTCTTTCAAGCGAGTGTGAAAAGCGTGGCGGCCGGATAATTTGCCCAAGACGATTTGATTTTCTGTCAAGCCGATCGACTCAGCATCCATAATCTCGTATGTCAGCTTATTTTTCAGCACCCCGTCTTGGTGAATTCCCGACTCGTGGGCGAAAGCATTTGCTCCCACAATCGCCTTATTTGGCTGCACCAACATCCCCGTCAAATTGGAAACCAAGCGGGAAGTTTTGTAAATTTGGCGCGAGTCAATATTAGTCAGCGGTTCGTCAGATTCCGCAGGTCTGCCCAAGAACGGATTATAATATTGGCGCCGCACGTAAAGCGCCATTACCAACTCTTCCAGAGCGGCATTTCCCGCCCGTTCGCCAATCCCGTTAATCGTGCATTCTAACTGTCTGGCGCCATTTTTTACGGCTTCCAAAAAGTTAGCAACAGCCAATCCTAAATCATTGTGGCCGTGAACCGAAATAATTGCGCGATCGATATTCGGCACATTTTCCTTAATTCCCCGAATCAAAGCTCCAAACTCGCTCGGAGTCGTGTAGCCGACAGTATCGGGAATATTAACAGTAGTCGCCCCAGCGGCGATCGCCCGTTCCAGAACCTGATACAAAAACTCCGGTTCCGAACGACAAGCATCTTCCGGCGAAAACTCCACATCATCCACAAAAGATTTAGCGTAGCCCACCATTTCCGGCACTATTTCCAGAATTTCTGCCCGCGTCTTTTTCAGCTTATATTCCAAGTGAATATCCGACGTAGCCAGAAACGTATGAATTCGCGAATTTACGGCCGGTTTCAGAGCTTCTGCTGCTGTTTTAATATCCGGCTTTCTTGCCCTTGCTAAACCGCAAATTGTCGGCCCATTTTCCGTGCCAACCGATCGGGCTATTTTTTGGACGGCCTCAAAATCTCCCGTGCTGGTGAAAGGGAAACCCGCTTCAATCACATCCACGCCCAATCTCGCTAACTGGCGAGCGATCGTCAGCTTTTCATCCACATTCAGAGATGCACCCGGAGATTGTTCTCCGTCCCGCAAAGTCGTATCGAAAATAATAATCCGGTCTTGACTTGGTTGAGTTTTCATAGCTCTAAAAAAAAAGTGTTTTCCTGATTTTTACTTGTCCGTTTTTCTGAGTTTTTAGCCCCCAGTCAGTCGATTTTAGATTTTAGATTTTAGATTTTAGATTTACTCCACAGATGAATCTGGGAACTTGAACCTTAGTCTAAAATTTTGGGCTACTGGCGGCTCCTCTCGGAAAGCAAGTATGCGTTTTTGGGCGGGGGCACCAGTCCCGTGTTTCGCGCCAATAACGAATAATTAATAACCCATAACCCATAACTACTGACTAATGACTAATAACTACTAACTAATGACTAATGACTAATGACTAATGACTAATGACTAATGACTAATGACTAATGACTAATAATCCATCTTCTCGATATGTTCCCTAATTTCATTTAGGTCTATATACCTATCTGTAGCATTTCGTAACTCTCTAGCAATCATTCCTTCGGTTGATACCACAGTAATATGAGTATTTTTAGATCGCAACAGCTCGATCGCCCTCTCAAAATCCCCATCCCCGCTAAACAGCACAACTTGGTCGTATTGATCCACCGTATTAAACATATCAACCACAATCTCTATGTCTAAATTAGCCTTTTGAGAATATCTGCCCGAAGCATCATCGTAATATTCCTTAAGAATTTTAGTGCGAACCGTGTAACCCAGACTGATCAAAGCATCTCGAAATCCCCTTTGATCTTGGGGGTCTTTTAGACCCGTATACCAGAAAGCATTGATTAAGATGACATTCGGCTGCGAAGTTTTGAAATATTCGAGCACCCTGCGAGGATCAAAAAACCAGCCGTTCTTTTGTTGAGCGTAGAACATATTGTTCCCGTCCACAAAAATAGAAAGGCGGTTCATTAAGTTTGTCATAGAAACTTAGACCTAATAATTGTAGAAAGAAGTTAATCTAAATATCACATTTTAGCAACATGGAGCTAACTGAGGCAATAGATTAAACTTCAGAAAACTCCATTCCCCCAGTATTTCATATTTTCGGCTCTACCGCCAGAGGGCTATTTTAACGCTGCTTGCATTCGATCGACAGGTTCGATCGAACCCGACGCCCTGTAACTCTATAGCGGCTGAGGTTTCAAGGTTAATTGGGCTTCAAGCTACCGCCCTACCGCCTTACCGCCAAGCAGGTATGCCGAAGCGCATTGCAGTACCTTTTGCTCCCCTGATTTCATAGCAGAGAACCCCCGCGATCAAGCCTTTTTGCTTTCAAGGGCCCAGCGAGCTAACTCTGTCCGGTTGTGCAGACCTGTTTTGCCCAGCATATTGCTGACGTGGCTTTCTATAGTCCGCTGGCTGACATTCATCACGTCTGCGATCTGGCGGTTTGCCATACCCTGCGCTAACAACTGAACCACCTTTAACTCAGTTGGAGTCAATTCGACATTGCGACGTGCCTTAATTTTTGGGCCGCTCTCAATACCTTCATTTCGGTGGCGAATCAAGCGGGATGCCGCTTTCAGAGAAGATTCTACTTGAGCTACCAGTTCTTCGGGTTCAAAAGGCTTAACTATATAAACATCAGCCCCCGTGCTCAAGCCTTTAACTCGGTCTGAACTTTGACCTTTAGCAGACAAGAAAAGAACCGGAATCCAGTTAGTGCGCGGGTCTTCTCTGATGTGTTTGACTAAAGTGTACCCGTCCATTTCCGGCATCATCACATCGCAGATAATCAAGTCGGGAATTTCTTGTTCTAGTTTTTCCAGAGCGTCTCTGCCGTTTTCTGCTGTAATGACGTTGTAACCCCGAAACTCTAAGTAATCTTTGACTAGCAAGATCAAGTTGGGGTCGTCGTCAACCAGCATCAGCCGTTTTTGCTCTCCTGAAGTATTTTCCTTTGTCATGTTTATTCCCACTAAAGTATCCCGCTCACTTCCTTTTTTTCACTCATGTTTTTTCCGTCAGTCTCCCGCCACCCGGCTGGGGGGTGGAGGACGGCGGTCTGGTGAAGGGATAGCGGTGAGGGAAAGCGGGGCGGGTATTACCGCTTCCCAACCTGTGCTCGACGGCGGTTTGTGAAGGTCTTGCGACCTGGAACGGAGCCGAAACCTGTAAGGGACGATCGCCCTGTCAAGATCGGCCTTGATTGATTGGAGACTCCCTAACAGAGCCCAAGTTAAATATTTAATCTCGATCGGTTTAATTGCAGGTTGATGCCCCAGTTTTAAATGATACTTCTGATATAGAGAAATTTAAGCAGACTCCCTACTTACGTATTTAACTGTTTCTAGTGTAGTTTGGCAACCTGCTTAGTGTCTGCCACTGAGAAACTTTTGCACAAAATTTCACAGTTCCTCCGATCGATTTTTTTGGGCGTACCTTTTGAGCAACACCAGCGACAAGCCAAGCCCGACTACCAAGACAACCTAACTACAGTTTTTTTGAGCTGTAGCAGGTGCGATCGCCCGGGCGCCCAACGGTCTCAAATTCTCACCCTTAACCTTAAATTTAACACCTTACCTATAACCCTGTAGTTTAACAGCGCTATACTTAAATGTTTGCCTGTGCCTGTGCCGGCACAGGCAAAGGATGAGTCAAAAAAGCATATTCTTGAACAACCTTTGAGTTTAGGAGATGTTCCTGAATAATTCTCTCAATGACGGGGGGAGTAACGTCTCGGTACCACACTCCGTCTGGATAGACTACCATAATCGGGCCAGACGCGCACACTCGCAGGCAATTGGCTTTCGTGCGAAAGACGCAGGTTGGTCGATCGGCACTTGGCTTGTCCAACCCCAATTTTTGCAAGCGTTTTTTTAAGTAATTCCACGCTTCCAGACTGGTTTGGCGATCGCAGCACTTGGGCACGGTTTGGTCGGCACAGATAAAAATATGCCGCTCGATTTGAGCGATTCCCAGGCTTTGGACGCAAGCGCTCAAGCTTTGGCTGCAATATTCATCGTTATTTTCTGTCATTGTCTTCATCAATCAAAAGTAATTGGTTAGCGATCGAAAGTCATATCACCACAGCCCCCACTCCCCCCCTCTCAAGGGTAGGTTTTTTACAATTCAGAAATTGAGGGCAAGCAAGGGGCAAGTTTTAAAGGCATAACAAGTCGAAATCCGGGCTTTTTCGCTTCTGGCTCTCTCCCTCTCTCTCCCTCTCTCCCCCTCTCCCTCTCTCCCCCTCTCCCTCTCTCCCTCTCTCCCTCTCCTTCCCTCCAACTCATTCTCGGTTCGGGAACCCGTACTGACAACTAAGTTGCGATCGCCGCTTTCTAAAGCTAAATTAGCACTCAGGAGTCGAGAGTGCTAATATGTCAGTTGTAAGCAGTCGGCTGTTGCTTTCATAGCAACCCTGACCCCTGACTGACTAGGATCTGTAATCTGGAGATTTATTTATGGCAGCAGTATCACTGAGTGTTTCTACCGTTAAACCGTTAGGCGAGCGCGTGTTCGTGAAAGTAAGCGCTAGCGAAGAAAAAACCGCCGGCGGCATCCTTCTACCCGACACAGCTAAGGAAAAGCCCCAAGTAGGCGAAGTAGCAGCCGTGGGCCCCGGCAAGCGCAACGATGACGGCACTCGCATTGAAATGGAAGTCAAAGTCGGCGACAAAGTTCTCTACTCGAAATACGCCGGCACCGACATCAAACTCGGCACCGACGAATACGTCTTGCTGGCAGAAAAAGACATTCTGGCGATCGTTAACTAATTAATCATTAGTCATCAGTCATTAGTCATCAGTCATCAGTCATTAGTTTAAAGCGAACGCCGCCAAACAACTAATGACGCAGGACAAATGACAGACATCCATCATCCCCAATCCAAAATCTCAAACCCTCAAATCCCCAAAAACTATGGCTAAGCGTATCATCTACAACGAAAATGCACGTCGCGCCCTCGAACGCGGTATGGACATTTTGGCCGAAGCAGTGGCCGTAACCCTCGGCCCCAAAGGCCGTAACGTGGTTCTCGAAAAGAAATTCGGAGCTCCTCAGATCGTCAATGACGGCGTTACCATCGCCAAAGAAATCGAACTAGAAGACCATGTAGAAAATACAGGCGTTGCTCTAATTCGTCAAGCCGCCTCCAAAACCAACGACGCAGCAGGCGACGGTACCACCACTGCTACCGTTTTGGCTCACGCAATGGTTAAAGAAGGCCTGCGTAACGTAGCAGCCGGCGCAAATGCGATCGCCCTCAAGCGCGGTGTTGACAAAGCAACCACGTTTTTGGTAGAAAAAATTGCCGAACACGCCAAACAAGTAGAAGATTCCAAAGCCATCGCTCAAGTCGGCTCCATCTCTGCTGGTAACGACGATGAAGTCGGTCAAATGATTGCCAACGCAATGGACAAGGTGGGCAAGGAAGGCGTGATTTCCCTGGAAGAAGGGAAGTCAATGACCACCGAATTGGAAATCACCGAAGGGATGCGCTTTGACAAAGGCTACATTTCTCCCTACTTCGTCACCGACACCGAACGGATGGAAGCGATTCTCGAAGAACCGTTCATCTTGCTGACAGACAAGAAAATCGCTCTGGTACAAGATTTAGTACCTGTGCTCGAACAAGTAGCCCGTTCCGGCCGCCCGCTGTTGATCATTGCAGAAGACATTGAGAAAGAAGCTTTAGCTACCCTCGTTGTCAACAAACTGCGCGGTGTGTTGAACGTGACTGCTGTTAAAGCACCCGGTTTTGGCGATCGACGCAAAGCCATGTTAGAAGATATCGCCGTATTGACCGGCGGTCAACTAATCACCGAAGACGCCGGTTTGAAACTGGAAAACACCAAGCTCGACATGATCGGCAAAGCCCGCCGCATCACCATCACCAAAGACAGCACCACAATTGTTGCCGAAGGTAACGAAGCCGCGGTCAAGTCCCGCTGCGAACAAATTCGCCGTCAAATGGACGAAACCGAGTCTTCCTACGACAAAGAGAAGCTGCAAGAACGTTTGGCCAAATTGGCTGGCGGCGTCGCAGTCATCAAAGTCGGCGCGGCTACCGAAACAGAAATGAAGGATCGCAAACTGCGTCTTGAAGATGCGATCAACGCTACCAAAGCTGCTGTCGAAGAAGGAATTGTTCCTGGCGGCGGTACAACTTTGGCTCACCTGACTCCTCAATTGGAAGAGTGGGCTAACAGCAGCCTGAAGGGCGAAGAATTGACCGGTGCTTTGATTGTGGCACGGGCTCTGGCTGCTCCTCTGAAGCGGATTGCTGAAAATGCTGGTTTGAATGGCGCTGTGATTGCTGAGCGCGTCAAAGAAAAGCCGTTCAACGTCGGTTTCAACGCAGCGACAAATGAGTTTGTCGATATGTTTGAAGCTGGTATCGTTGACCCCGCGAAGGTGACTCGTTCTGCTCTGCAAAATGCCGCATCTATTGCTGGCATGGTGCTGACAACCGAGTGCATCGTCGTTGACAAGCCTGAACCGAAGGATGGCGCTGCTGCTGCTGGCGCTGGCGGCGGCATGGGCGGCGGCGACTTCGATTATTAATTAATCGATCGTTTGATGGGGCGGGCTTTTGGGCCTGCCCTGTTATTTTGGTAACGGTTTTTAGCATAGGCATAACTTTAACTCTGAACGAAATTAACTAAACGCACAATCTATAAGGCCCCGTGCCTCTGTACTCAGACGCGAGCGAGGTTATATACCCAAAAACCTCACCCTGCGTTAGTTAGTTCGTAAGGAATGTTAATAACATGACTAAAACACCAGTTGCCCTGTATCGACAAGGAAATGCTAATTCACCTAGAATGGATCATGTCAGACCCAAAGATATTGCCGTTTATGAACAGCAAGGTGAATTATGGGTTATGCTTACTTTAAAAGCAGAAAGGTTGCCAGAAGGAATGTCTCGGCCGGAAGGAATATCAACCTATGAGAGTCCAGGCTCAGGAAAAAATTGGTATAAATTAGACCTCGGCACTGACATTCCACCAGAACTGGAATTAGTGAATGATGATCGTCCCGGTCATTGGTTATTCCAGCCAAATAGACCGATGACTCTAGAAAAATACAAAGAGGCACTTCACCTCATAGGCACCTTGTTCCATAAACTAGAATAAGTTAGTAGTAGGTTGGGTTTAAGTAGAGAAACCCAACCTACTAATTATAATTCATAGTATGTTTGATTACTTGTTTCTTCTATTTATCATTTTACCTGAAATCTTAAAAAATAGTATTTTGGGGATTTTCAATTAACTTTGGACGACTGAGTATTTATTTTTAGGAAGGGAACTAGCATGAACTTATCATTTAAAGATTTCAGGTTTATTATAGAAGCGATTGAACACCAAATCAATGCCTATCAAGAACGTTTGCAAGTAATTGAAGATATAGAAGAGGATGAGGATGAGGCTGCGGATCTAGGGAATGATATTAAATTCTTAGAGCTTCTCCACGCAGACATGACGACAACTTTAGAGCAGAATACTTTAGTCAAAACTTTAAGTTATGGTGAGGTTTCTTCGCCAGATCAGAATGATAAATTTTCAGAAACATCCAAAAAAATATCGTTTCAAGAATTAGTTGAATTAACCCAGAAGTTGTCACTTAGTGAGCGATTATTTCTAGTAGAGGCGATTACCTCGTCTGTGCGTCAGGAAGTCACAATAAGTAAATAATCAGCCAATTACAGGATTTCCAGAAGTTTGTTTTGATGATATACTGAGAATGACTGATTAATCGTAAAGTGAGCAGAGGTCAGACAAATGTCAGCCACCATCACAATTAGCCCCAGCGAAATTCGGCAGATATTTCAGCCCCGCACGTCCAGCGCTTCAAGGTTTTGGGAATTGGCTCAAAAAGCAAACAATTTAGCTGTAATAATTGAAGACCGTTGGGAAAAAATTCCTGCTGAAACGCAAGAATTACTCAAAGTTTTTGCCTATGCTTTCATTGAACCCCCTCAAGGAATTAAAGAGAGGTTGCTTAAATTTGTGGGGCTTGTTTCTTTGGCTATCGCTTTACCTTGGATTGTACTTAAAGGTGAACTCGATAGTTTTGTAGCTTATATTAACGCCTTTAATAGACTTATTAATGCGATTTTGAGTGCACTAGAACGGGAAGATATTGCTTATCAAAAAGCACTATCTGAAGCCCTGGAACAGACTTTTGCAGAGTTAGAAACTAGCGAGGCGATGACGGCGGAGGAGGCGTGTGAACGGATCAGAGCAATTTCATATCAAGCTCTCGAAGAACTTTGATAAAACTCAGCAAAAACTAATCCGCGATCGCTATCGTAAAAATCAGGCAGGATTAGTAAAATTTGTCGAATTACTCCAAAAATTCCTCAGAATTTTGAGCGTTGACCCCCGTCCCCGTCCACCGTTGGGACATTTAGAACCTTGGCCAAAAGGCAGTAGCCGTGATGGATGGGAACTGTGGAAGTTGGAGTTTAAAATGCCTCAGCTTCGCGGAGCTGCTGAACAGGGGCGACTTATATATTTGTTAGATATTACAAAACAAGAAGTTGTGTTGCTGTGGATTTACACGCACGCAGAATTTGAAAAACGCCCACCGGAGCAGAATCTAAAGCGTTTATTACTCGAAATTATGGATAATTATGAACTTTCCGATGAAAGTAAAAATTTAGACGACAGTGGAGACGGTGAAACTGGAGAGGACAAAGTTGGAGAGAATAAATCAAATGACAGTTAAGGTGCATAATCAAAATGTGGCTTTTATTACCTTTGAATAACCAGGCACACCAATTATGAAACTTTACCATACTCCCATTTCCGCCAACTCCCGCCGCGTCTGGGTCGCCCTCTTAGAAAAAAACCTCGACTTTGAATTAGTAGAAATCCACTTGGACGGCGATCACTTAGATCCTGAATTTGTGGCAATGAATCCTTTTCACCGCATCCCTGTTTTGGTCGATGATGACTTCACTGTCGTCGAGTCTCTGGCAATTCTTGACTATCTAGAAGCGAAGTATCCAGAACCGGCAATGCTGCCGAAAGATCCGCAAGATTTGGCAGTTGTGAAAATGGTAGAATTGGTCACGGTTAACGAACTTGCGCCGGCACTTTACCCCCTCAGCAGTGAAAAAATGGGATGGGGAACTCCCCAAGCGCAGGAAATCGCAAAGGCTAAGGAAAAAGTCGATACTGTGTTGAAATTCTTTGAAGGTTTGTTGGACGATCGCCCTTTTTTCGCTAGCAACACTGTTACCTTTGCCGAGTGCGTTGCCGGTACCGTCGTGCCCTTGCTAGCTTGGGTTGGTGTGTCCCTAGACGGCTATCCTAAAATTCAAGCTTGGTGCGATCGCCTGCTTGCGCGCCCCTCCTGGCAGCAAACTCAATCCACCGAAGCAGATTTGGTGACTTTCGTAGCTCGGAGACAAAAATTTCTCGCACAAACTCAAGTCTCATGAACAAATCACTTGTGAAGCGATCGCTCTTTTTCCTAGCTATTTTCACCTGCATCCAAATTCCCATCGCAGCAATGGGGCAGCCCGCCGCCCGATCGAACTACGAAGCAATTAACCCTAAACAGTTCGTTGCCGATCGCCAAATTACCGTCTCCAACCCCAAAGATATCGCAGCAAAACTTTTTAGCAGCGATCGAGAATCTGAAGGCAGAAAAAGCGACCAAATTTCGGTTGAATATCCCACGCGAGAAACAGCCGTAATTGTCCAAACTGTCGTCGGTTTAGCTGACGATTCTGTTGCCGGAATGCGGCACCGCATCGAACTCAGACTCAGGCAAAATAAGTGGGAAATTGTCTGGATTGGCCGACAATCGAAGTGTCAACCAAATCGCGGACACCAAGATTGGGCAAGCGGCCTCTGTAGTTAGAAAGGTCGATCGGCTTTTTACTTAAATTGATTCACCCCGCCTTCGTTGCGAGGAAAGAAGCTAGGACTTGACGAAACCAATGATTAAAAACAGAAGCCCAGAAAGATCCGCTACCGCTGCTTCTTCCCGATAGAAATACAGAAGATTCCACATTTATGAAGTACACCGCACGATCGTGAGCTTCCCCGTAGGGACACGGCATTGCCGTGTCCCTACATTTCATAAACTGGAATACGCTGTAAGTTATTCATGCGTAAGTCCAAGAAGCAGTCTCTGTTCCGCATTGTTCCCTGGCTGCGCGACAATCTTAAAACTATTTTCGGTGTCGATCGCTCTTTTAGTCAAAAAGAGCGATCGAACTCAGAATTTTACTTGCACATGATCAAATTTCCAGCCGAGATGAATCCGGGTACAGGGGCTGAAATTTCAACCCAATTGCGATTTTCTCCATTCTTATCTTTGACTAACTGGAAATTCGGCACAAGCGTTACTTGACCGTTAGCCGCTACGCCACCTTTAACCGCAGCAGTCTTTGAAGGCTCCGCACGGATAGCTAGACCCTTCGGCGCTACGCGAGGTTCTACTTGGCGGCACAGACTTACGGGGCCCGTTGCGGGTGCGGGTGTAGGTGCTGGTGCGGGTGCTGGTGCGGGTGCGGGTGCAGGTGCTGGTGCGGGTGCAGGTGCAGGTGCTGGCGCAGGTGCAGGTGCTGGTGCAGGTGCTGGCGTCGGTGCAGGTGCTGGCGTCGGTGCAGGTGCTGGCATAGGTGCAGGTGCTGGCGTCGGTGCAGGTGCTGGCGTCGGTGCAGGTGCTGGCGTCGGTGCAGGACTTGGACGGGGTGTCGGTGCCGGTGCTGGTGCTGGACTTGGACGGGGTGTCGGTGCCGGTGCTGGTGCTGGTGCTGGACTTGGGGAAGGAGTTTGACTAATTGTGCACGAACCTAAATTACTTTCGTCTTTGGGATATCCGCTAGCCACATACCCTTTGACGGGAGAGGTAATTTGAATCCAGAGGCGGCCGTCGGAGGCTTTAACAGAAGTAGCGCCTTGGGACAGCGTTACCTGAGTGTTAAGTGCTACCCCGCCAACTCTAGGGGATTTGGGGTCTGGGTTCTGGCGAACGGTCAAACCTTCTTTGGGAGTGACTTTGCGGCAAAGGTTGCCAGCTTGGGCTATTTGAAAGGTGGCGCTATTTTCAAAGGAAATATTTTCAGCATCTTGACTGACAGTGGGTGTTGATGGGGCGGCAACACCGATCGCATTCGCTTGCAAACTTCCGGCTGCGATCGCGATCGCGCCCAGCAATGCAGCGGGTTTGTTCCAGTAACTCAAGTTTTTCATCCGTTCAACTCCTCATCTAATCAAAACCATTATCTTTATTGCAGGTCAATATAGCAAAAAAATTGATTTGTCTTCCATAAAAAAGCTTTATATAACATTTTTATGACGGCAAGTCAACTTTTATTTATATAATTTAATGTTTGGTGAGTTCAGGGAAGACAAATAAAGCTGCTACGCCTAGAATTTGTTGGTTGTGGCAGAGCGGGAAAGGGGGAGAGTGGGGGAATGGGAGAGCGGGAAAGTCAAAACTTAACAGTTTAAATGCGTAACAGTCGATCGAACATTACTTCAAATTACCGCGAACAACTGACATTGGGATAGTCCCGAAATTCATCTGTGGAGTCAATCTAAAATTTTAAATCTAAAATCTCAAAATCGACTCATCTTAGTTAAACCTCCCAGAGCGCGGCTGTGCAGTCAAATCTAAAATATAAAATATAAAATCTAAAATCTCAAGTTGACTGAGGTTCATTGCTTCAATCTATCAAAAGAGGGAATTTTTTTAACAGCTCGTCGCTGGATAACCTCTATCTACAGAATGGTTCAGCCGATCGCTCAAATCGAGTACAAATAGAAGGTCATATCTCATTTTGTATTCTATGAAACTGAATTATTTTACGAAACGGCTTTCGACTGTCGGCCGCTGGATGGCTGCAACTGTGCTTTGCGTATCAGCGATGGCCTTCGTTTGGCAGGGTGCGTTTTTCTCGAACACCGCAGCAATGGCTTCTCCTGCTGTAAACATCGCAGCAGCAGATGTGGGCGATAAAATTCAAGAAAAAGCCAGCAAAGATGCTGGAAGAGCCAAGAATTTCATCCGAGATACAGAAGAGAAGGTTAAGGAAACTGCCAAGACAAATGCTGCTAAAGTCGATCGAGCATCTGATGACGGTAGTGTCGTAGAGCGCAAAGCCAAGAAAGATGCGGCCACAATTGAGAAAAGAGCAGAGGAAGATTCAGCTCGGACTCAGAAAGCAGTTGATAACACCAAGAATGCTGTAGAGCGCGCTGTTGACAACATCAAGGGTGCTTTTGGCAAGTAGAAAATAAATAAGTAGGTAAGCGCAAAAAAACAATAATATCTTGCAGGGGCTTGTAGGGGCCGCTTTAGCGCCGATCTACAGTAAGGGCGAGTCGATCATTGCAGAACCCGCCCTCTCCCCAAGTGAGGTTTATTTGTACTTACTTACTTACTTATAGCCTTTCTCAAAAAGATGAGGTATGACTGACAGCTTACATAACCACCCAGACTTATTGGGCCGGGGCCCAACTACGTACCTCATATTTCTGAGAACCGCTATACTTAAAACTGGAAGATTGATTTACATTGACCAACACCTCGATACGGATCGATCGTGTTACCAACCCCAAGCCATTCTTTAAAATTGCCGCAAAAAGCGCAAATCGCTAGCATAAACCCGGCGAATGTCGTCGATTTCATAAAGTACCATTGCGAACCGCTCGACACCAAAACCGGCCGCAAACCCAGTATATTTTTCTGGATCTAAACCAACTCCTTTAAGAACGTTAGGATCGACCGTTCCGCAGCCTAAAACTTCCAGCCATTTGCCGTTCCACTGCAAATCAACTTCGGCAGAAGGCTCTGTAAACCGAAAGTAACTCGTGCGGAAACGAATCGGCAAATCTTGCCCGAACATTTGCCGCAAAAAATGTTTAATTGTGCCTTTCAAGTCAGTAAATGTCAGACTTTCATCACATATAACCAAAACCATTATCTTAATTGCAGGTCAATATAGCAAAAAAATCGATTTGTATTCCAGAATCAGACTTTAAACAATTTCAAGCCTGCACTTAAGTCAAGTAATTGTTATAAAATTATATTTTTTGTTGCAGTCGCCCCTGAACTTGGCAACAAACTGAGAGCCGGGACGATCGTACAATCATCTGGAGTGGCAACTCGCTCCAGCCGCCTGCGGTCATTCAGAATTCTATGTATCAACTTAGTAACTATGAGAATCAAGGTCATCAACCCAAATACAAATGTCAGCATGACTCAAAAGATTGGTGCGGCTGCCGTTGCTGTTGCCAGCCCGGGAACAGAAATTGTTGCCTGCAATCCGGTGTCAGGTCCGACTGCAATCGAAGGACACTACGACGAAGCCATGAGTGTAGTAGGGGTGCTAGAAGAAATTTCTAAAGGGGAGGCCGCAGGAATTGATGGCTACGTGATTGCTTGCTTTGGAGACCCGGGGCTACTGGCAGCACGGGAGTTGGCAAAAGGTCCGGTGTTGGGAATTGCGGAGGCGGCTATGCACGCTGCCAGTTTTATCTCCACTGGGTTTTCTATTGTCACCACCTTAGAGAGGACACGGGTGATTGCTCAACATTTGGTGGATAACTATGGAATGACCCGGTTTTGTCATAAGGTGCGGGCGATCGACTTACCCGTATTAAGTTTAGAAACCCCCCACGCAAAAACGGCAATTTTACAAGAGTGCCGCTTGGCACTGGAAGAAGACCATTGTGGGGCGATCGTACTGGGTTGTGGTGGCATGGCTGATTTACCAACTCAGTTAAGTCAGGAATTGGGAATTCCCGTCATTGATGGGGTCAGTGCGGCAGTCAAACTTGTGGAAGCCCTGGTGGGTTTGGGACTGGGAACCAGCAAGGTGGGTGATTTGGCGTATCCAAACTCTAAATCCTAACTTAGGAATACTTCGTTAATTCAGTGATTCGATTCAGATTAATGAAGAAGAATTCAGGAGTTAGAATTCATGCGCTCCCGAATGATATTGTTTCCGCGCTTCATCGGAATCATACATAATTTTTCGAGTTGCAGTGCGAGCGGGACGCTCGCTATAAGTAGCGCTCGATCGCGATCCGCTTGCACGCTTATCATTCCGATGCCACCGGATTTGATATGACTCCTGACTCCTGAATTCTTTCTTTTTAAAATTGCCGCAAAAAGCGCAAATCGCTAGCATAAACCCGGCGAATGTCGTCGATTTCATAAAGTACCATTGCGAACCGCTCGACACCAAAACCGGCCGCAAACCCAGTATATTTTTCTGGATCTAAACCAACTCCTTTAAGAACGTTAGGATCGACCGTTCCGCAGCCCAAAACTTCCAGCCATTTGCCGTTCCACTGCAAATCAACTTCAGCAGAAGGTTCTGTAAACGGAAAGTAACTGGTGCGGAAACGAATCGGCAAATCTTGCCCGAACATTTGCCGTAAAAACTCTTTAATTGTACCTTTCAAGTCAGTAAATGTCAGACCTTCATCTATTGCTAAAAGTTCAATTTGGTGGAAGACTGCAGCGTGAGTAGCATCAACAGTATCGCGGCGGTAAACGCGGCCGGGAGAGACAATCCGAATCGGCGGTTTGTGCTGTTCCATGTAGCGAATTTGCACCGATGATGTCTGAGTCCGCAGCAAGTCGCCTCCTGGCAGGTAAAATGTATCTTGCATATCCCGCGCCGGGTGGTCGGGCGGTGTGTTCAGCGCCTCGAAGTTGTAATAATCTGTTTCCATTTCCGGGCCGTTGGCGACGGTGTATCCGAGGCCGACAAAGATATCGAGAGCGCGGTCTATGACGGCGTTTAAGGGGTGAACGCGGCCTTGGGGGCGAAAAATCCCAGGCATGGTGACATCGATGGTTTCTGAGGCTAATTTGGCTTGGATTTGGGCGGTTTGGAGGGCGGCGCGCTTGTCTTCTAAATTGGCTTGCAGGGCTTCTTTTACAGTATTGGCGATCGCGCCTACTTTGGGACGCTGGTCTGGCGGCAGTTTGCCCATCATGCCTAAAATTTGAGAGAGTTGACCTTTTTTGCCGAGGTAGCCGACGCGCAACTGTTCGAGTTGTTCGAGGGTATTGACAGTGGCGATCGCACTTTTGGACTCTTGACCGAGGATTTCTAGTTGAGTTTCAATGTCGCTTAGCTGGACAGTCATTTTGATTTTAGATTTTAGATTTTAGATTTTAGATTGAGGGCAGTTTTGAGCCAAGTTGAGTTTAGCGCAATTTTGGTTCGACAGTCTTGTCGATTTTAGATTTTAGATTTTAGATTTTAGATTTTCGGTAGTTGCGGATAATTTGTAATAGGTAATTGGATGTTATAGCGATCGCCCGACTTGAATTTAGTTTAGTATTGTGATCTGGCCTACAAAACTTTTCATGAAACTTTTAATTAGCAACGACGACGGCATCTTTGCACAAGGCATCCGCAGCCTCGCCAACGCTCTCGCCGCCGCCGGTCACGACGTGAGCGTAGTTTGTCCCGACAGAGAGCGCTCCGCTACCGGCCACGGCCTTACCCTGCACCAACCCATCCGCGCCGAAATTGTCGAATCTATTTTTGATCCCGCAGTCCAAGCTTGGGCCTGTTCGGGAACTCCCGCCGACTGCGTGAAACTCGCTTTGTGGGCTTTACTTGACAAACCGCCGGATTTTGTGCTCTCCGGTATCAACCACGGGCCCAATTTAGGCACGGACATCATCTGTTCGGGCACGGTTTCTGCCGCAATGGAAGGAATTATGGAAGGCATTCCCAGCATTGCTTTCAGCCTCGCGAGCTATACTTCGCAGGAATTTGGTCCAGCGGTGGATTTCGCTGTTACCTTGCTGGCACAGTTGGAAAAACAGCCAATGCCCAAACCGGTGCTGTTGAATGTCAACATACCAGCAGTCACACAAGCAGAAATTACCGGAGTTGCGATCGCCCGTCAAGGCATTCGCCGCTATTTCGACATATTTCAAAAGCGCACCGATCCGCGCGGCAAAACTTATTATTGGCTGGCTGGCGAATTGTTAGAAGATGTAGAAGAAGTCACCGATCCGGCGGTGCTGCATGATATTCCTACAGACGTACAAGCTATTCGCGACAACAGAATAACGGTAACTCCCCTGCAATACAATCTCACCTGTGCTCCCGACTTGCACTCGTTGCGGGATTGGAAATTTGAAGGTTTTCCCAAGCAGTGAGCTCCGATCGACCCGATCGGAGCGGTAAACTAGGAATTAAGGAAAAGTGCCTCTTCAGGTCTATGCCTTAGGCGTTAACACAGGCTCCCAATTAGTTGTTGGTTTTTTACTCAAGAAAAGCAGTTATGAACGCTCCCACCTATAACACTCATTCTGTCACTTGCCCGATTTGCCACCGTTCCAGCGTCGTAGGCCCAGTCGGAATGGTCAGCGGACTATTCACTTGTCCTCACTGCCATTCTCACATGGTAATTAGCTGGAGCGGTCATTTTGTGCGCGATCCTTTTAGTCTCAAACAACTGACGGTGGGAAAGATGCTCAGGCGCGAGAGCAGGCCGTTAGCTCGCCTTCAGCGCGACTTTGGGCTGGGTAAGCATTTTCCGCTGATTGCAATTTTGGGCAGTTTGGTATTTTTGGGATGTGCGATCGCCGTTACGGAACAATCGCTGCCGCGACAGAATTCATTTCAAGGATTTTTAGAGTGGGTGAGCGGAACTGGCAATTCTGAAGATGCCTCGCGTTAACATTTCTCAACATGAATTCTGACAGATACTCCGTGCAAATATCTATTCCTTTAGGTAGAAATCACAATATTTTAGCAATTGCACCAATCTTGAGCTGCGGGTAAGGACTTAGGCCCCGTGCCCTTCTTTATGTCAACAAAAACGTCAAAACCCCAGTCCGGCAGGGGTTAAAACCCCTGCCTCAAAGCGTCCGGTGGACTTAAGTCTCACCACGGTGTTTCGGGTTAAGTTGACATATACAGCGGTTCTCAAAAAAGTGAGGTATGCCCTATGCCCTATGCCCTATGCCCTATGCCCTATGCCGGATAGTACCTCATCTTTCTGAGAAAGGCTATATCACATCGCTCAATTTACAAACTCAGCAATTTTTCTAACTGCTGCTTCCAAAATTGCTGGCGACTCGACTAAGGCAAATCGCACGTAGCCTTCTCCTGATTTCCCGAAACCGGCACCGGGGGAAGCTGCGACTCCTGTACTCTTTACTAGCTGAGTGCAAAATTTTACGGAATCTTGGGCCCAAGGTTCCGGCAGTTTCGCCCAGACGTACATGGTGGCGGGGGGTACGGGCACTTGCCAGCCGATGCCCTGTAGCGCGTTTACAAAGGCATCCCGCCGTTTTCTGAAGGTTTCTACGCTGGTTCTGACGGTATCTTGAGGGCCGGTTAATGCGGAGATCGCTCCGTTCAAAATCCCTCGGTATTGGTTGAAGTCCACTGCGGCTTTTACCTGTCGCAGCGCTGCAATTAGTTCGGAATTGCCGATCGCGTATCCGACTCGAAAACCTCCCATACTGTAGGATTTGGATAGTGTAAAAAACTCGATCGCCACACTCTTATCTCGATCGGCCTGAAAAATTGACGGCGCCATCAATTTTCGATATTCTTCCTCGTTACCAGGCTCTGCCTGGTAAGGCATATCCAGAGGCTCCGCCTCTATTCTAGATACAGAATTGCGATCGTCAAATACCAAATCCACATAAGGGAAATCGTGCACCAAAACTAGCCGGTGTTCCCGACAAAAAGCCACAGCTTTCTCAAAAAAAGCAACCGGGGCGATCGCAGTTGTAGGATTGTGAGGATAGCTCAAAACCATCATCTTCGACTCAGCCAGCACTGCTGTCGGAATATCTTCAAATATCGGCAAAAACGCATTTTCGGCTAATATCGGCATCGGATAAATTTGACCGCCGGCCAAATGCACACCGCCCGCGTGGGAAGGATAGCCCGGATCGAGCAGCAAAGCAAAATCTCCAGGGTTGAGTACAGCTAAAGGCAGGTGCGCCGTGCCTTCTTGGGAACCAATTAACGGCAGCACTTCTGTTGCTGGATCGACTGAAATCCCAAATTTTTGCTCGTACCAAATAGCTGCTGCTTCCCGAAAATCTGTTGTGCCGTTAAACAGCAAATAGCCGTGAGTGCTGGTGTCGGACAGAGAATGTGCGATCGCATCTGTAATGTGAGCAGCCGCCGGCAAATCCGAAGAACCCAGAGACAAGTCAATCACATTCTGCCCCGCTGCTCTAGCTTGAGCTTTTGCCCGATCCATATCGGCAAATACATTAAATTGCAGTGGCTCTAAACGTTTGGCAAATTGCATATTTTTTGTAATTTTGGGGGATTTTAATGAATATTTTTATATTGATAAATTATTATTTAATTTTTTGCTGTGGCATTCTTATTTGCTTTGTGAATGTTTTTTTTATAACCACAGAGAGCGCAGAGGGCGCAGAGTTTGAGAGGAACATCGAGGAAAAAAGAGAGATGTAAAAAAAATTGCGATTGCTATAATTGTGAGTTGGGAGTTGGAAACTCCCCTATCATTTCCCAACTTTATAAGTGAGCGTCGAGCAAACCGATCAAAGTTTGTTTAGTAATAGCTCCTTCGTGAGAAAGCACTACTTCGGCATTTTTAAACAGCCTGAGAGCTGGGACTCCTTCTACTTTATACTGTTTGACAGTATTAGGATTGGGGTCAATTTCCATTTTAACCACTTTCAGCCGATCGCTGTAGTTGGCCGCCACCCAGTCTACCGAAGGCGCGATCAGTTTGCAAGGCCCGCACCAACTAGCCCAAAAATAGGCAAGCACTGGTTGCTCAGCTTTCAGGACTTCTGTTTCAAATTTTTCGTCGTTAATAACAATTACAGTGTTGCTCATGGTTCTGCGATTATTTTTCCTATTTATTTCTAAAGCACCGGCTCGGTAAAACTTGCACCAACTTAGAAGACAGACCCAAAAAACTGTTACTAATTTTAAAACATTCTGCGAATTATTGAGTGCGAACTCAGGACTGGGGACTGATGGCTAATTCTGTATGGCGTTTAATTCCACTGTTGTCGGCGTCTGGTAGCGTGCAGATGGCGATCGACCAATGGCTGCTGGAACAGCATCTAGCGGGCAAAAATCCGCCAACTCTGCGATTTTACACTTGGCAACCGGCGGCGATTTCTTTGGGCTACCACCAGCGCAGGTGGCCGGAGTTTTGGCAGCAGTTGTCTTGTTGCCAGGGAATGCCTGTGGAGTTGGTGAGGAGGCCCAGCGGCGGGCGCGCCGTGTTGCACCAAGGCGATTTAACTTATGCAGTTGTGGCGTCGGGATTTGGAAGCAGCCGCATGAAAGCTTATCAGACTATTTGCGAGTTTTTGATTGAGGGTTGGAGGGCGATGGGTTTGGATTTGCACTACGGGGAAGCTGGAAGGGGTTACATTCACAATCCGAATTGTTTTGGTACTGCGACGGCTGCAGATTTAGTTACACTTGATGGCTGCAAGTTAATTGGTAGCGCCCAATTGCGACGGGGTGATGCTATTTTGCAGCACGGTTCGATGCGTTTGCAGCCGGATGTTAAATTGTTTTCTCAAGTGTTTGGGGAGGAATTAATTCCTGTGAAATTACCTCTATCTGAAGGGGGAGATGATTTGATTTTAACTGTAATTGATGTTTTGAGTGCGGCGGCTTGTCGCTGTTTTGGGATTGATTTGGAGGTGCAGCCGCTTTCGGATGAGGAATGGGAAGCTATACAGGAATTATGCACTCCGACTCTCATCAACCGGGTTTTTTAGCGAATCTGCGGGCGACAACGAAGTATTTTTGTAAAAAACAAAACCCGGTTTCTGGGCCCCCATGCTATGCAATAAACTATGGCTGCGGCTGTGGATCAATTGGAACGATCGGCTCTGCCGCAATTTCGCTCAATTTCACAGAATCCAGCAAGATTTTCCAATCAGCAACTAATTCTGCATCATTAGGATTAGCGCGACGAGCGGCAACTAGAGTGCCCAGAGCATCTTGCCAAATCCCATTTTCAGCATAAATGACAGTTTTCTGGCGCGGATCTGCCTTCTCTAATTGACTGCGGATATCTGCACTGAGTTCAACTCGACGCACAATACCTGTTTCCATCTGATCGATCGATCGGTCTTGAGAGTCGCAAATCACTGTAAAATTCCAACGGTAACTTTTGCCTACTTCCAAGGGCGGCACATTTTTGTTAGCGGGGATACTAACGCCGATCACTCCTGATAAATTGCTAATTGTGACATCCTGTTTATAAATCTGGTTGCGGCTTTGATCTTCTAGGGTAAATTCGGCTAATTCTGCCCCTGTTTGAGGTAAGTAGAAAAACAATGTTGGATAGTCGGAAACAGTCCGTCCGATCTTATTTTCAGGCACTAAGGCTTTGAGACTTAGCTGACTAATGCTCCCGCAGCCACCGCGCACAACAGGGTTTCTCCGTTGATTGGGGGGGCGATTGTCGATATCTTCACGGGGCTGAACGAAGCGCGGCCCTCCCGATTGAGTGGGTGGCCCGCCATCTACGTTGTTTGGAGTCGGCTGTCCCACAACTGCTAATTGGGAAGCATTAAGTGTTGCTATCAATACTATTGAGCCAACAGATGTCAGATTGATGAGAAACTTAGTAGTTTTTTTCATATGAAATCCATGAATTTTTAGGGATAGATTCTCTTTTTTTCTTTGTTTTTTCTTCCCAAAATCCGGTAGACATTAACTTTTTGCTCCCTGCCTTTTAAAGGCAAAGCTCCCCAAGATTCTACCTCAAATTTGTCTGCCAGATGCAGTAAGGTTTCTTCTGCTATCAATATCCGGCAAGTGTCCTCTTGCCGATCCTTTTCGCAGCTTTCGAGCCGAGAGGCAATATTTACGCTGTCGCCGATCACTCCATATTCTAAACGGGTTGCGCCTCCCAGACTACCCACCATCACAGGCCCTGTAAAGATTCCTACTCGCATTTTTGCGGACGGCAAACCCCGATCGAGCCAATTTTGATTCATTTCTGGCAAGCGGGAACTGATGGCTAAAGCGCAAGATACGGCGAGGCGAGCATCTTCGGCAATTTCTTCTGGAGTGGTGCGGGGAATGGGTACGCCAAATACTGCCAGCATTCCATCTCCGGTAAATTTATTAATCACGCCTTGATGTGCTTGGACTTCTTGGGCCATTGCTGATAAATACTCATTTAACCAACTCATTACTACTTCTGGCGGTAGTTTTTCGGAGATTGTACTAAAACCCTGCAAGTCGGTGAGGACGATCGTAGCAGTAACTTTTTGGCCAGGCAATAACCCTGATTCGAGGAGATGGACGCGCTCTTTCCACAGGGCATTTGCGATCGCGGGTGAAGTTTGTTGTCCTAATAATTTCATCACAATCCCTTCCTGTTGCCTCGACTGCTCGTATTTATAGGTGACTGCAACTGCTGCGGTGATTAAAAGTGCCATAGCAGGGGAAATTAGAGGTATCCACCCTTGTTGGATGAATAGGAAAAAGGTGAATCCGAATAATGAGCCGCAAGCTGCGATCGCACTTCCCATCAAACTCAGCGATTTTTCTAGCCGCCAAGCTAAACAGCCGCCCACTGCACTCCAAACAGCGATCCAGAGAATTTCTTGCCATTCGTCCCAATACCAAAATAGCCCTTTGCCGTCTAAAGCTGCACTGAGAATTTGGCTGGTTGCCGTTGCGTGAATGAATACCCCAGGCATCGGCTGGTTTCCGCTTGCAGTAGCGCTGTAAGGGCTGGAAAAGAAATCTTTGACAGTTCGCGCTGTAACGCCTATTAGCACTATTTTACCCTTCACCAATTTTGGATCGACTTTTCGATCCAAAACTTGAGTTAGTGTCACTGTCTTTGCTATATTTTCAGCAGAGCGGTAATTGAGTAAGACTTGATAGCCTTGGGCATTAATGTTTTGATAACCTCCTGAGTTCGATCGCAATTTTGAAAATACTGTTTTATTAGCCTGAATTTCTTGTTTTTCTGTCAATTTAGCATCTATTTTTTTGCTATCCAAATAGGCAAAAGCTAGCCGCATTGAAAATGAAGTATGTGTGGTTTTCCCATCGCCAACAAACATCAAATTTCGACGCACTTTACCATCAGGATCTAGGACTAAATCGTTAAATCCTATCCGTTTTTTTGGTATGTTGGGAGGTGGCGGAGCTCGATCGTACTCTGAGTTGCCGATGAAAGTAATGGGAAATACTTTGGGGTTTTTCAGTTGAGTTGCTAATTCTGCATTCCCCGGTTCGTAGGGAGTCGCGCGAATTATATCTATGCCAATAGCTGTGGGTTCAAGACGCGCTATTTCGGCGATCGCTTTTGCTAAAGTGCGATCGGAAATTGGCCATTTTTCAATATTATTAATGTCCAGATCGGTAATTGTTACTACCAGCAACCTAGGGTCAGGGCCCGCATCGGGGCGCAACTGCACCATCACGTCAAAAGCATTTAATTCCAGTGGCTGCAACCAGCCTAAATGTCGCACTCCCAATAGAGTTCCTGTCACGACAATGCAGGTAATAGCAAGAGGTTGCAAGTCAGGGAATTGGAAGAAATGAGTTAAGTTTTTCCAACTCCAGTCTCTCTGCTTCAACTTATGATGAAATTGAGCCAAAAATTTGGGCATATCGATAATTATTTTTTCAACTTTCCTTGAAAAAATGCACCACCTCTTAACTTATCAAACAATTTTGGATTTTTGATTTGAGATAATGGAATTGGATACATGGTCTGCACAGATGAATCCGGGGGTTCTGCTTCTTTTAATCCCAAATCCCAAATCCCAAATCCCAAATTGTTTGACTAATGCCAAATTTTTAGTTGTCTTGTGCGGTTTTGGCGATCGCACTTAATTGCAATCCTTGAGGATAGCTGTTTTCTTCTTTGCTGCGCTTGATGTCGGCTTCGGAAATCTGCGGTTTGAGGTATTTTGCCAAAACTTTAACCACGTCACCCCGATCGATCGTTCCTGCTACTGAACCAATCGGCGAGAGAACGATGATTCGGGGGAGTTGACGGGCTTCCATGCTGTTAATTACTTCTGCGATGGATGCTTTTTCTGAGACTGTGGGGGTTTTTCCCAGGGGTTTTACAATTTTGTGCAAAGTCTGAAGTTGCCATTGACTGCGTTCTGTGAAGCGGATATCGTCGATCGACACTAAGCCCAAATCTCGCCCGTTGGTCGCAGCAATGTAAAATGGAAACGGATTGACTTCTAACAAATATCGATCGGCAAATTCTCGCAGAGTCAAATCTGCATCTACCACTCGAAAATCGCGGCTCATCGCATCGCCGGCTTTAATTTTGATCAGGGCTTCTTGCAAGGAAGCAAAGCGGCTGTAGGCCTTAGCATTGCGAATCGCAAACCCGCCGATTAGCGCAATCCACAAGCCGCCGTACTCGCGCGCTAACAAGCATAAACTTAGACCGAAAGCAACGGCCAGCCAACCTAAAACTTGCCCTGTTTTTGCCGCCCAGCGAACGCCGGCAAATCGAGATCCGGTGATTTTCCAAATTGCTGCTTTTAAAACTTGTCCTCCGTCCAAAGGCAGGCCGGGAATTAAGTTAAATAATCCCAAAACTAAATTAATTTCTGCTACTCTTTCTGCCACAATTGCAATCAAACTTGTCTGAGGGAGAACTTGAGATCCCAAACCGAGTATTAAAAACAGCGCAAAGCTGACGAGAGGGCCGGCGATGGCTACTTGAAAAGCTTGACCGGGAGTTTTTGATTCCGAGTCGATCGATGCAATTCCACCAAATAAGAATAGGGTAATAGAATTAACTTTAATGCCTTGCGATATGGCAGCCAAGCTGTGTCCGAGTTCGTGCAAGAGCACGGAAGCAAACAGCAGCAGAGCTATTGCCAACCCCGCACTCCAGGAGAGCGCAGGCCCCCACAAGCGGTAACCGCTCGCGTATTGGCGGGTTGCTAGGGCTAAAATTATAAACCACGAGTAATCTATAAGTAGGGGGATGCCAAATAAAGTTCCGATTCGCCAACCTGTCTGCATGAAAGTTTCCTGCCGCATGAGAGGAAGAAAGAGTTTCTATTATATCTTTTCTTCCCCTTGCCTTTCCCCTTGCCTTGATTTTTAAAGAACTCCGGCGTTTCCTAAGCCCAAGATTACTCCAGCTCCGAGCAAGTGGCCCAAGCTGGTTGTTGCTAGCAATTCTGGTATGCCGAAGCCTTTGAACATTCCAGGCACTTCAACGGGTAAAGCTGGGCCCTTGCCTCGGTTGTCCTTGTTTATGCCGTAGTAGCCGATCGCGATCGCCAGCAAGTTGCATAAAATCATTGTCAGTCCTACCAGTGGCGACCACTCCGGCGTTGAGGGAACGGTAGATTGTACGGCTAACAGCAAAGATGAGTTGATCACGTTCTTATCTCCTGATTTCACAGATCAATTGATTTCCAAGATTATAAAAAGCGGTTTGCATTAAACTAAGATTTGTTTTAATAGTTAACAATTCGTTTATATTTTGATACAAATTCGGAACGGAGGAGGAAGAGTGCGGGTTAAAATTTGCGGAATCACTAAATTAGACCAAGGAATTGCGATCGCCCGCTTGGGAGCCCAAGCTTTGGGGTTTATCTGTGTGCCGGCTTCCCCGCGCTATGTCAGCCCAGAAACTATTCGCCTGATTGTCGAGCAGTTGCCGGAAAATGTCGATCGCATCGGCGTTTTTGCTAACACCACAATAGAAAATATCTGTCAAGTAGCGGCAGAGTCAAATTTAAGCGGGGTGCAGTTACACGGAGATGAAACAGCCGAATATTGCGATCGGCTGCGCGAGTTTTTGCCGGGAATTGAAATTATCAAAGCCCTGAGAGTTAAGACTCCTGAAACTCTAGAGACTGCGGCTGTTTACGCTGTTCGTGTCGATACTTTACTGCTGGATGCTTACCATCCCAATCAACTCGGCGGTACTGGCAAAACGATCGACTGGATGATGTTAGCAGGCTTTAGACCGCAGTGTCCTTGGCTGCTGGCGGGCGGTTTAACAGCGGATAATGTTTTAAATGCAATTGATAGCGCGATCGGCTATAACTTCAGCGGTGTTGACCTTTCTAGCGGCGTAGAAATAGCGCCGGGAGATAAAGATTTGACCAAAGTTGCTCAGTTGTTCGCTAAATTAACTCAACTTGCTAATCATTGATAAATTGGCAATACCAAATCCGCGCTTTTTATCGGATTCATTCTTGAGTTTGGGTGAGCGAAGCCTGCCGCAGGCTAGGCAGACTTCGTTTGTATAGCCTTTCTCAGGTAGATGAGGTATGAGTATTAATTGGTAAGTAATTAAACAGAATTAATTACACACTGATTTTTTGCTAATTTTTTACTAGACAAGGCTTGTAGCCCAACTTTTGTGTAATTAATTGTGTCCTACTACTTAATGGAAGTTGATGGCGGTGCTTACCTCACTTAACTACATAAGCACAATTAAGAGGGCTAAAGCTAGGGCTACGTACCTCACTTACTTGAGAACCGCTATACAGTAGCGGTTTTAACCGCCGATTTCGATCGGGAGGTTGTGACTTTATACTTTAGTCTGCCAAGGCAGGCTTCGTTTGTGTAGTGGCAGTTTCAACCGCAGTTTATGCCGTTTATTATTTTATCGGCGGAGCTCAAAAGTGCGATCGCCCTCCGGGTCTTCGTATTCCAAAACCAACTCACTAACCCTAGCACCGGTGGGGCCGCGGCGGCACCAACCGATCATTCCTTCAACAGCTTTTTTATCGCCTTCAAAGACAGCCTCGACGCGGCCGTCGGGGAGATTTCTCACCCAGCCGCTGAGGCCGAAATACTTTGCTTGATTCATTGTTGAATATCGGTATCCTACTCCTTGAACTAATCCCGAAACAAACAGGCGGACTCTGACGGGCGGCGGTGATTGGTTTTGCATAAACGGGTCAACTTACTGCTAACATCTGTTTAAAAATTTTAAGGATCAGTTTGATTATGTTCAATTTTAGTGCGATTCCCTTCGGGATAGCTCCGCTTCACGCGCTGCCGGGATTGCTGGTACGCCGCGTCACTCTGGCTTTTTCAACTATTCCCGATTTCACTGATTGGCTGGTTGCAGTTACGATCGCGCTGATTTACACTTCGATCGCGCTTCCCATCGGTTTTTGGTCTGGATTTCTGAAAGTTGATGTGCAAACCTCCAGGCGTACAATTGTGGGAGTGCTCGTTGGCTGTTTGTTAAGTCCGGGGATTACCGAGGAAGTATATTTCCGCGTGTTAATGCTGCCGCATCCGTTGGAGAATGCTTCTGGGTTAATGCTGTGGTTTTGGGGATGCGCGAGTTTGGCGGCTTTTGTAGTTTACCACCCGCTGAACGCGCTGACTTTTTACCCGGTTGGTCGATCGACCTTTATGAATCCAGTGTTTTTGCTGCTGGCGGCAATTTTGGGAGTTGCGTGCTCCATCGCATACCTGCAAAGCGGTTCTATCTGGCCTGCGGTGGCGATTCACTGGCTGGCAGTGACAGCCTGGCTGCTGCTGCTGGGCGGTTACAGGAGGCTGTATGGTTAAATGTAAAAAGTCTAGGATAACTATTTTGTCGGGAGGATCTCAGTTGTGGGTATCATAGGAGCGATCGTAGGTTTTTTGGCAGGGATAGCAGTTGCTTACTGGTTAGTGGAAAAGCGGTTAAAGAAGCAAAAGCAAGAATACTTGCAGCAAACTCGCAGAATTACTGAGGAAATAGAAATAGCTCAGATGTCTCGGGTGCAACAAGCTGTCGAATCTCAGCAAGGAGAACGGGAAAATCAGCTTACACAAGCTACTCTCGAACACGAAAATCAGCTCAGACAAGTTACTAACCAATACGAAAATCAGCTCAGACAAGTTACTAACCAATACGAAAATCAGCTCCAACAAGTTCTGGCAGAACGCGATCGTCAGCTCCAACAAGTGACCGGCGCACACGAAAATCAGCTCCGACAAGTCAGCCAGGAATTAGAGGCCGCTAACAATGCTAGGCTGCAGGAAAATATGCAATCTTTGCAAGCAGAACACGAACATCATTTACTCAGAGTTGCTGACGAATTACATCAAAATTATCAAGCTCAGATCGAGCAACATTTGCAAAGCCTGCAAAACGATCACGAAATTCGATTGAGGCAAACTGCCGAGCAATATGAGAACCGCGAGGTTGAGATGCAGTTAACTATGGAGGCTTTGCAACAGCAATACGAGAGTCAGTTGCAAGCGGCTAACGAGCAGTTGAAAGCTCACGAAGCTCAGATGCAAGCAACTATTAGGTCTTTGCAAGAGCAGTACGAGAGTAACGTACAACAAGAAGAAGTCTCCCAGCAGCAGTTCAGTCAGTTAAATTCCACAGAATTTGGAGAAGATTTACCACCACAAGCAGTTTGGCAGGAACAGTCAAGCGAGTTAAATCAAACAGAATTTGAAGAAGAGTTAAATTACACAGAATTTTCTGAACCACAATCAATTGAACATCAACCCCAGGTCGAACAACAGGTTCCAATTGCCAGACAAGCACCAAGCTATTCGGTGGCGCAGTTGATGGGATGCGTTCAAAGTCAGGACACAGAAACCCGCAAGTTTGGAGCGTCTGCTTTAGGTAAAATGGCTGCTACTAATCCTCTGAGAGCCGAAGGTCAGCGAGTAATAGAAACTTTGGGAAAATTAGCTCAAGATGTTCACCCGGAGGTACGCGAAGCTGCTGTGGAAGCACTAGCAATGATTAAGTCTGAAAAAGTGATTCCGCTGTTGCAAAAAGCTTTGCGCGATACAGATAGCGGTGTGGCTAAATCGGCAAGTGCTGCGCTCAATAAGTTTAAGTTTTATCCGCGCACTCCGCCGGCTAAGCCGAAAACTGTTGAGGTGAAGAAACCAAAACGTTAAGCAGTTAGTAGGTCGGGTTGAATGTCGCTGAGCCTGGAGCAACGCCCTTGCCCGACTACTTTTGAAAATAGAATTATCTAACTATAGCAGGAGTTTTCCCAGAGTTAAAATCCAATACGCTTGGGATCTGACACTCATGGAGACAAAACCCTGTGAAAAATAGATACTCCGAAGGCGCGTGCGGGCCCTTCGGGCTTATGCTTCGCCCAAAGCTCTCTTCGGACAAAAAAACATTAACCCAAGCGTATTGGGCTATATTGGTGGATAAACTGGCGATCGCACTTGACACAGATGTGGTGTATTTTTACCTTTCTTAATGCCATTTTTGCGGATATGGGTTGATTTACATTCAGGACATTGCATAAACACTCACCTAGATTCATACATCTATTCTGCAACGCCGAGTTGCCATAATTCACAATCAATTAGCTTATTCTCCCGGTAACAACTCCAACCGATATCGGTACAAAGCCACAGGATGCCCCCCAGCAGCAAAATAATCCGGGTCTTGCGGCGACAAATAAATCGCTGTCACCTGATCCGCTTCAATTCTTTTACTCGCAGAACCGCTTTTTTCCCCGCTTCCAACAACTCGATAAGCCGTGGTTGTTTCCACTTGGTTTAAATAAATATCGGACTCTCCCCGAAACACTTGCTGAGAAATCTCTGCAGACACAAACTCGCGAGGATTCGGCGTTTCAGTTCCCCGCGCTGTCACAATTGAAATTAGTTGGCGTTCCCCTTTCAAAACAGTAATTTGGCGGTTGGGATTGTTCGGATCGACTTTCACCGAAAGTACGCCACCATCGCCTAAATAAGCTTTGGCAATATTCAAACCGTTGAAAGTGCGATCGGCTACAATTTTCTGAGCTATTTTCGATTTATAATTAGAGATAAACCCAATATTTTTTTCCGGTTGAAACCGCACTTTAAACAATATCTGCTGCTGCAAATAGCGGCGGTTGCCTTCAAACCCGGGCGTCACAATCTTTGGGGCTAAAGGAGCGGCTAAATCCACCAAAGTGCTCGCAACATTCCAAGTGCCAGCCATCCAATCTGGATAAACCAAATCTCCCTTAGCTACAGCGATAGGAGGTTTGCCTTCCCAATTGGGAAAACTGGATGTGCGATCGCTCAAAACTCCCGCACTGGCACCACCGCACCACAGAAGTAACGCCAAAACCCAACAAAAACCCCAAATTGCTCTCATACCAAGCTGCATCTCACGGGCTAACTTTGTTCTTCCTCTTTTTTTTGTCTTCTCTGCTTTCTCAACTTGTAAAGCTATGGTACCGCTACGTCCATAACAATGAGCTAAAAGCAGGATGCAGATTTTCTGTTCGCCTAGCTAAAAGAATTTATTATAGCAAGTTACCTACCAATCGCAACAAATAAAAGTTAGAAATTACTTGCTCAAAACAAACAATGAAAAAAAAAGTGAGCGAGTACGCAAGTTGTGATATGTTGGCAGCTAGGATGTGAGGATCAATATACTATGAATACACTTTTTGGCAAAACTTTAGTAGTTACGCTAACTGTTTTAGGCAGTGGACTGATGCCGTTGGCGGTCGCCCGGGCAGTCGATTCCCCAATTACAGAAGAACCAACAGCTTCACCAATCAACAGCGAAGAAAGCGATCCCCAAATAAATAATGGGGAAGCAGATCCACTGCCAGAATCAGTAGTTAGCGGTGAAAAGGTGAGCGAGAACTCCCCCAACGGCCTGCTTCCAACCCCTACTAACACTGAAATAGTAACGCCAGTTAGCAGTGAAAAGGTGAGCGAGAACTCCCCCAACGGCCTGCTTCCAACCCCTACTAACACTGAAATAGCAACGCCAGTTAGCAGTGAAAAGGTGAGCGAGAACTCCCCGAACGGCCTGCTGCCAACCCCTACTAACACTGAAATAGCAACGCACAAAGCCGCGGATTTCAGTCAAGAAATAAGTCCAAATCAGGAAACAGGGTCAGAGCCAACAAAGGAAAATTCCCTAGTTTCCGATCCATCGCCACAGAGCACATTGACCCAACAGGTGATTCCTGTCTCAGGGCTAACAGCAGAACTTCCACAAGAAGATACCTCAATTGAGCCAGCCAGGGAAAAAACCCTCAACCCCGAATCATCGCTTGTCGATCGGGATACCGCTGTTGATCCTGACTTGAAAAATCCCCTCAACCGGGAATTATCAGAAGACAACACATCGTCGATGGACCAAGTGACCTCAGTCTCCCAGCTATCCGACGTGAAGCCAACAGATTGGGCATTTCAAGCATTGCAATCTCTAGTCGAACGGTACGGTTGTATCGCCGGCTATCCCGACGGCACCTACCGCGGCAACCGGGCAATGACCCGCTACGAATTTGCCGCCGGCTTAAACGCTTGCTTGGATAAGGTGAGAGAGCTAATTAACGCTGGGACGAACTTAGCGACCAAAGAAGACTTGCTTGCCGTCCAACGGTTGCAAGAAGAATTTGCAGCGGAATTGGCAACCCTGCGGGGTCGCGTAGATGCTTTGGAAGCTCGGACGGCAGAACTCGAAGCCAACCAATTCTCCACCACCACAAAGCTGACCGGTGAGGTGTTGACTTATCTGGGAGATGCTTTTGGCAAAAATGCTAGCGATGCGAATAACACTACATTGGGCTATCGACTCCAACTCAACTTGAATAGCAGCTTCACGGGTAAAGACAGCTTGTTCGTCGTTATGGAAGCCATAAATTTAAGGCCACTCAGCACGGCTACCGAATTTCCGCAAGGTCGTCTCAGCGGCCCGACTGATGAAACTCGTTTCCTGCCATCCGACATATCAGGAAATGGAACTTTGAATTTGATCGGATTGGGATACCGCTTCCCGGTGGGTGACAAACTGCTGGTTTCTTTAAATGCCTTTTCTAGCAACCGGCTACTTTCAGCACCCCTGAGTCCATTTGCCAGTCCCACAACAGGAGCTCTATCGTACTTTGGTTCAATCAACCCGATTCTGTACCCCGCCATTCAGCAGACAGGGATTGGCGTACAGTGGAGAGCAACTCCGTGGTTGAACTTCGATTTCGCAGCCGGCAGCGAATTCCGGACTAACGACCCGAGTGTAGGTTTCTCCAAAGCCGGCTACAGTGGTTCTATACGAACGGTCTTCGATTTCGGCCCGCTCGATATTTCTTTAAATTATGTCCACTTATACTCTCCTCAATTTGGGGTTGATACGTTCAGCGGCAGTAACGCTGCCCAAATTCAAGGGGCAGGAGCAATTGTCGCCAACGCATATCTTCCTGGAATCTCTTATCGAGTCTCGCGGACTTTGGGGTTAAGCGGTTCTGTCGGTTTCATTAATGCTCGTTCCTTGGGCAACGGTACGAAGGGAGATGCTAATGTGGTGGACTATCGTTTTTCTTTGGCTTTTTATGACTTGGGCAAAGAAGGCAACTTAGCTGGTATTGTGTTTGGGGTGCAACCTCGGTTGACTGGTACGAGCAATGGGGCGATCGCTCAAGCGATCGGTTTACCTCCGGGACAGCGCAAGGATCGCGACGTGGGATTTCACATTGAAGCCTTTTATACCCATCGACTGACCGACAATATCACGATTACTCCTGGTATCTTCTGGTTGACCGCCCCCAACCATGACGATCGCAACCCCGATGTTGTTGTCGGAGCAGTCAGAACTACCTTCTCTTTTTAACTCAAATCGGACGATCGCACAGACTGAACTTTTACACCACCTGTAGAGTTTTGGTGGGCAGTTCCCACCCTACAAATAGAGTCTGTGCGATCGTCCTGTTTAACTCACATAGGACGATCGCACCCACTCTTACATATGAACCAACAAGTTTTAGCAGTCATTGAAAAAATCCGTGTCCTCGGTGGCGAACAGTACGGTGAAAGTGCTTGGCGAAACCCGATTCGTCAAGATACCGGCCCAATTCTGCAAGCTCTTGTTGCTGCTTTACGACCAAAGACTATCCTTGAACTTGGTACTGGATATGGTCTCTCTACCTGCTACCTCGCACTTGGAGATCCTCAGACTACCATCCACACCGTCGAGTTCGATAAATCTGTGGCAGAGCAAGCCGGGGAATACTTTCAACAAGCAGGAATAGATAGCCAGATTCGGCAGTGGATTTGTCCTTCTGAGGAGGCTATTAGGCAAATTCCGAAAGAGATTCCGCTGCCGGATTTGGTGTTTGTAGATCACGCGAAGCGGCCTTATAAAGACGACGTTCGCGCCATTATTGAACGCTGTAGCGGCAAACAAATTCTGATTCTTGCGGATAATGTCGAAGATCGCAAGCAGGAACTTTCCGATTTTCTCGAATGGTTTGGGGGGATCGCACTCACAAGTACGATCGTCCCTACCCAGTGCGGTTTGCTCGTTGCATGGGTATAAGTAGGGCTTGCTGAATAAGTAAAGGAAACTTAAAAAGAGATCGCTGATTTCAGCAAGCCGATAAGTTAAGTGTTTGTTATCCTTGGGATACCCGGAAATAATTTTTGATAATCGCCGACCGAGAGCAAGTTGTTATCGATGAAAATTGACACAAAAAAACCAACAATAACCTTCTCAATCCTGCGACAATATTCATGACTAAAAAGGCGATTGCAATAGCGGTTTGAGAAGTATTATCAAGTTTTGTCATGACTCGATAGAGACTAAATCTTCGTTTAGTCTAGTCCGAATTTTCCTTCGATCGCGTTCCGGCTTCTCTCATCTTCTAATGCTTGCTTCTTTTTTTCTTTACTCATATTGGCTGACGGTCTTCCGTCATGAAGACCGCTCATCCTAATTCCTCTTTCTTTACACCACGCTCGGTTGGCTCGGGTGCGATAAATGCGATCTTCTTCGAGGGCTTCGCTAACAACATGAACTGATTCTGGATAACACCCCGTCAATTCTTTAAAGGCTTCTACTTGGGCTTAAAAGTCTCCTGATATCGTTTCCGGTTGCATCGGAATCATAGATTCGAGTCAACAGTCAACCGATTTGAGATTTGAGATTTGAGATTTGAGATTTTTAACAGTCAACAGTCAACCGATTTGAGATTTTTAACAGTCAACAGTCAACAGTCAACAGTCAACAGTCAACAGTCAACAGTCAACAGTCAACAGTCAACAGTCAACAGTCAACAATCACGGACGGTGTAACCGGAATTGATATGATTCATTGAAGTTGTCCCAACTAATTCGATCTAAAAATACATACCCTTCAAAGGTGCGGGCTGACTGTTTTGCGCCAAATTCTGTGGGTTTTCCTGCTTTACCTCTGACTAGGGGACGGATATGAGGTTGGGTTAAACTGACGATCCGCTCGTAGATTTTATTTTTCTTATGTTTATACGTCCAGGCTTGCTGAAGGTAAAAAATTAATTTTTTACCTTCTAACTTGCGACTTTCCGATTTCCCGTTACTGAACAAACTTCTTGAATGCCAGAGTCACGTTGTGGCCGCCAAATCCAAAAGAATTAGACAGTGCCACATCAACGATTAGATCGCGACTTGTATGAGGAACATAGTCCAAATCGCACTCAGGATCGGGATTTTCCAGATTAATTGTCGGCGGGATTTTGTCATTGGCGATCGACATTACCGCAGCCACCGCCTCAATGCCCCCAGAACCGCCCAAAAGATGGCCGGTCATCGACTTTGTAGAACTAATTGCTACTTTGTAAGCGTGGTCTCCCAAAGTCTTTTTAATCGCCTTCGTTTCCGTCGAATCGTTGGGAAGCGTGCTCGTGCCGTGAGCGTTGATATAGCTCACTCGATCGGGCGTCAAACCTGCATCCTTGAGCGCTAAAGCCATCGCCCGCGACGCGCCGTTCCCCCCCGGTACCGGAGAAGTCATGTGATACGCATCGCAGGTTAAACCGTAGCCGACGATTTCTGCGTAAATCTTCGCGCCGCGGGCCAGAGCGTGTTCCATTTCTTCTAAAATCAGAATGCCAGCACCTTCGCCGACGACAAAACCATCACGATCGCGATCGAACGGACGAGAAGCATGAGTCGGGTCATCGTTGCGAGTCGAAAGCGCCCTCGCCGCAGCAAAACCCGCCACGCACAAAGGTGTCACCGCAGCTTCCGTACCGCCGCAAATCATCGCTTGCGCGTAACCCCCCTGAACTAGGCGAAACGCATCGCCCACCGCATTCGACCCGGCAGCGCAGGCAGTCACCGTGCAAGAGTTCGGCCCCTTAGCGCCCGTTTGAATTGCTGTCAGGCCCGCGGCCATATTCGCAATCATCATCGGAATCATAAACGGGCTGCACCGATCGGGGCCGCGAGTCAGATAGATCTCTTGCTGGTCTTCCAAAACCTTCAGGCCACCAATGCCAGTGCCAAGAATGACACCCACCTGTTCTGCGTTCAGGTCGTTAATCTCAAATTTCGCATCAGCAAGAGCCTGTTTGCTCGCTGACACTCCAAACTGAGCAAAGCGATCCATCCGCTTTGCTTCCTTGCGCTCTAAATAGTCGTGTGGGTCGTAACCCTTCACCTCTCCGGCAAAGCGGCAGTCGTGCCGCGACGGGTCGAATAAGGTGATCGGGCCTATACCATTCTTCCCGGCAAGCAACCCGTCCCAATACTCGGACAAGGTATTGCCGATCGGTGTAATCGCGCCGAGACCCGTGATAACAACGCGCTTACGCTCTAAATTTGTCATGATTTCAATTTCAAAAAATTAAACACCCAGAACGCAGAACAAAAGAGGAGTTTTCAGTTTTCTAACTTCTCTCCTCTTAGGGGAAAAGACAGGTATTTTATGATTTTTTAACTGCCAGTTGGCTGTTGATGAAATCTACAGAAGCTTGAACCGTAGTAATTCCTTCGGCTGCTTCGTCGGGAATTTCAATATCAAACTCTTCTTCCAAGGCCATGACCAGCTCTACAGTATCTAAGGAATCTGCTCCTAAATCGTTAGCAAAGTTGGCTTCGGGCTTGACTTCGCTCTTCTCGACTTCCAGTTGCTCTGCCACAATTTTCTGGACTTTAGCAAAAATGTCGTCTTGGCTCATAACATCGTGTCCTCATTGGTTGCTGCGTATCTAATCTTATCCGAAAGGGGGATCTTCAGGAAAAAGGGTTGCCGCTTTTCTAAGTGACACGGGCTAGCGACAATTGGGGCACGCACGATCGCAGCAACTCTAGGACTGTTATGGGGTGGCGATCGCTATGGCTCTCTTGGATTTGTGTGGGAAACTATATCGACCGGCACAGAATATTCTTGAGGAAATCGCTGAAACCCTTGTCCTGAGACATATAAGCTATATCGATCGCCGGATAGCCTGGAGAGCCGGTAAATCTTTGTTTGATTGGGCTGATGGTTAAAAGGCTTGCAACCTTTTAGCTCTCAAATGGGTTCTATAGATGCTTTGTCTCGGCTGGAGGCGCACCCCAGTTGTTGTTACGGCCATCCGAAAATCGAATTGGCGCTTCAATTAGTTCCGTTGGATCGGCGTTGTCGAGGGCGGCCAATTGGACTGAAACGTAGTCACCGCCAATCTGTTCGTGGTGTCCGCGTGCAAACGAGCGCACCCCGCAGTGCTTGCAAAAAAGATGATGTCCAATCTTTGGATTGAACTGGTAATCGCTCAAATCGCCCTCGCCGGATAGCAATCGGAATGCGTTGGGTTTGATGATGGCGTTCCAATTCCGCGTTTTCGTGCAGATCGAGCAGTTACATTTGTTTGTGCCCAAGCTCAAGTCGATGTCGGCTTCAAATCGAACTGCGCCGCAATGGCAGCTTCCAATAAAGGTTTTGATCGTCATAATCTACCAAGAGGTTGTCGTCCGAAAAGTGTACAGGCTTTGACGGCGATTGTGTGTAAGACAACTTCGGGTACGGGTTCTGTCATTGGCTTCAACTTAACGGCATTACCGATCGGTATAGCGGTTCTCAAGTAAGTGAGGTACGTAGTTGGGCTTTAGCCCTCCGATCGTGCTTATGCAGTAAATGAGGTAAGCGCCTAACAACTCCAATTACCAATTATCAGTCATACCTCATCTACCTGAGAAGAGCTATAGCCTTTCTCAAAAAGATGAGGTATGACTGACAGCTTACATAACCACCCAAACTTATTGGGCCCAAGCCCAACTACGTACCTCATCTACCTGAGAAGAGCTATATATTCATTACCATCAAGTCTTTTGGGCATCAATGCGATAAGATTCGATTTCTGGACATGATTCATCGTGACGCAAGACTCGGACTATTTCTGCACCAGGATGTTTGAACAACACATCAAACTCACTATTGGGCATTCTCAAGCTTTCAGGAACTAGATGAGTCTGTATGGGTTGTGTTAGCACTAACCCATGCCCAGGAAAGAGGAAAACGGTAATTTCACCACCGCGCAGGCATCCTAAAACTCGTACAGGAACACGCACATAAGAGGATGGATTGTCTTCTACCTGGTGCATTACAAGATGCTTAACTAGAAGCAAACAATGTCGTACAAACGCTCCGGTTGAGCAGCAGCAATTACCCTTTCACTACAACATCAAGATACTGAGTTAGTCCGCTCCAATCTGGTTGTTAGGCTGCTGGCGCTGGGCAATTTGGAGTAATAACCGCAGTGCCTCGTTTACAGAAGCATTCGTCGGAAAAGCCTTGGCAACGTCAGGATCTAGGAGAACCACATTGGTTCCTGTCCGGTATCTTTCAACGTACTTGCCTTTGACACCCCCTGCCATCTTAGAGAAGTCGTATTCAGGGCGTAGTTCATCCTCTAGCTCGTCAACTTCCTTCTTCATAAAACCTCTTTTCTTGGCGATTGGCTGTTCGGGCACTGATGATGCGGATGCGGTTCTCTCGGTCAGTATGGGAGACAATTAACAATTTCCCCAATTCAGACATTCCAATGATAACGTATCGTTCTTCGCCAATGGAACGATCGGGGTCAGGAAATGTCACAGATAACGAGTCATCAAATACGGTCGTAGCTTCATGGAAAGAGATACTGTGTTTTCTCAGATTGATATCAGCTTTATCTGGATTCCACTCGAACTCCATGCAGAAACTCTCATTGCCAACGACTCCTGTAGTTTATCAGGTTACTCAACCGTTAATCAGCCTAATCCAGTGTCTAGATGAACGATCGGTAATGCAATTTTTCCCAAAGCACCTTAAGCAGACTAGCGCGATCGCCCCGTCACCAACCTGAAAACTGCGTCCTCATCGATAATAATTGTCTAAAACTGGGTAAGGATATGGAGAGGGTAAACGAAGCAGGAAGCATCCCAACTTCGATCGCCCTCCTTTTTTGTCCCTTGCCTTGTCTCCCCAGCAGAAACAACCATGCCATCCTCAAATCTCAAATATGCTTACTTTCCCGGTTGCGTTGCCCAAGGGGCCGCCCGCGAACTTTACCTGTCTACCCAAGCCCTGACTCAAGCGCTGGGCATTGAACTGGTGGAACTCAAAAAAGCTTCCTGCTGCGGTTCTGGCACTTTCAAGGAAGATTCGCAGTTGCTGGAAGATACTGTCAACGCCCGCAATATTGCTTTGGCCGAGCAACTGAATCTGCCTTTACTCACCCATTGCAGCACTTGTCAAGGGGTAATCGGTCATGTGGACGATCGCCTCAAGGATTGCCAAAAAACCGATCCCAACTACATAGAAAAAGTCAACGGTTTGCTGGAAAAACAAGGCTGTTCGCCTTATCAAGGCAGCACCGAGGTGAAACATCTGTTGTGGGCGATCGTTGCCGATTACGGTTTGGAGGAAGTTCAAAAGCGAGTCACCCGCAAGCTTTCCGGTTTGAAGTGCGCGTCTTTTTACGGGTGTTACCTGCTGCGAGCTCAGGATAAGCTGCTTTACGATGACCCGCACCAACCGGAATCGATGGAAAATGTATTTCGGGCGATCGGGGCAACTCCGGTTTACTATCGAGGGCGGACGCAGTGCTGCGGCTGGCCGTTGGCCAGTTATGCCACTAACCAATCTTTTCAGATGGCAGGCAAACACATTCAAGATGCTCTTGACAATGGGGCTGATTGTATGGTAACGCCTTGTCCGCTGTGTCATTTAAATTTGGATTCGCGACAGCCGGAGGTGGAAAAAGTAATCGGGCGCAAATTGGGTTTGCCGGTGCTGCATTTACCGCAGTTGGTGGCTTTGGCTTTGGGTGTGGAACCGAAAAAACTAGGACTCGATCGGCATATTGTTTCAACTAAGCCAGTATTAGAAAAATTAGGCTTTTAGTCGATCGATTTGCGCCGCTTTGTAGTAAAGACTTTAGTCCTTTCTAATATCAAATCCAGGTTTGTAGTAAGGACTTTGGTTCTTTCTAATATCCAATCCCGTTAGATCGGAATTATACCCGAGTGCTAGCGGGACGCTCGATCGCGATCGTACATTGTTGAGTTCAGTCCTGGACTGCCGTTGTGAGACTGCGATTGTTAAAGCGCATTCGATAGCCCGAATCTACACTCAAAAGCAAGTGTGGTGGGCGGTAAGTTAATATGCAGATCGCAGAAGTTGTATACCATTAGACAAAATACTTTTTTAACACTTTCTAACTGGCTAGCTATTGACAAGGAATAAGCAATGAAACGAAACCCAGTAAATCTCACACGTCCGGTATTGCTATGGGCAATGCTAGGAATCATTTGTGGTTTGTTTGCTGCAAGTTATTGGATAGTTTTGTCTTACATAATACTGGGATTTGAATATTTTAGTGGAGTTTCTCTACTAATCATCATGCCCGTTGCTGGTTTGCTCGTCGGCTTGATAATTCATTGGCTGGGAAATCCTGGCGAAATAGGGTTGATTATTGACAATATTCATCTCAATGGTGGGCGATTACCCATGAACGAGAATCCTTCGATGATTCTGTCGTCGCTAATCAGTATTGCAAGTGGAGGCAGTGCTGGTCCAGAAGCACCAATGGTGCAAGTCACAGGTTCAATTGGTACGTGGTTGGCCGATCGCTTTCAATTGAGCGGAGAGGCACTGCGAACTTTGAGTATTGCTGGCATGGCATCTGGTTTTACAGTTTTGTTCGGTGCTCCTTTGGGCGGTACTTTTTTTGCTTTAGAAATCCTGCACCATCAGAATGTTGTGGAGTATTTTGAAGCAATATTGCCTGCGGTAGTGGCAAGTTGTGCAAGTTACACCATTTTTGTAGCAATTACCCAGCTTGGAATTGGCCCTACCTGGCATTTTCCTCAATACAATGTGCACAGCCTTTATGACTTTGCCGCAGCGATTGCTTATGGAATCGTAGGGGCGATCGTGGGGTGGTTTTTTATCGCTGTATTTCGCAGTGTCGGTCGCTTGTTTGATTCGATACCCAGTCCAATCTATGTGCGAACTACTTTAGCTGGGCTAGCACTTGGTGTTTTATCAGCTTTATTCCCGCTCACTCGTTTCTTTGGCGAACATCAAATTGAAAAACTTGTTGAGGGAAACTTTTCTTTGGGATTTCTCTTGACTTTAGTTATTGCTAAAGTGTTTGCTATTAGTACGACAATAAATGGAGGCTGGCGGGGGGGGATGATCATCCCGCTGTTTTTTATAGGAGCCTGTTTAGGAAAAGCAATCGCGATCGTTAATCCCGCATCTAACGAGACTTTGGCAATGATTTGTGTAATGGCTGCTCTGAATTCAACAGTTACTAGAACTCCCATTAGTACAACTCTGCTACTCGCCAAGTTGACAGGATTTAACACTTTTACACCGATTCTCTTTGCTAGTCTCGTCGGTTTCTTCTTGGCTCCCCGATCTCCCTTCATTACCTCACAGCGCAAAGTTGATTAACAAACGGCTAGAATTCCTCTAATAGCTCCGTGTAGCGGTTAAAAATACGTGCAATTTGCGAGGGTCGAGTCTCAAGGATTTTGTCATTACAAATGCACCAATGGCATCAAACAACATCTGGCCGTTGATACCAGTCAGCCTGCCGTTTTTTATCCCTTGCACATCTTGCACCATTCTTAAGAACAGGCTTTCCGGCCTGTTCCACAACAAGTGCATTTTCTTGTGGGGAGTAGGGGTTGGGCCCAAGAACCCGCCCATAGAAGGGTTATTGATAATGGTGCAATATCTCAGATCCCTTGCAGAAAAGCCAGTGTGTCCGATGAGTGTGGCTGGATTGAAATGTTGAGTCACAACCTCGATGACTTTCGCACTCGGGATCGTCAATATTCCGAAGACGATCGTTCTGCAAGGGCAACGGGTATCACCCGGATAAACTCATCGCAGAGAAAGTAAAAACTCTATCCCCAGATGATGACCGAGATCCGTTTAAAGTGGCACCGAAACCAACGAAAGCCGAAAAAGTAGCGCTAGAGGGGAAAACTAGATTTGTCGTGGTGGCAACTCGCGATCGTGATTGAACGGTCAAACGCTTGGATGTAAGGCTGTAAGAGTTTGCTCGAGAACTTTGAGCAGACTCTCACCAATGCCGCTGCGAAACTCAATTTGTGTTTGATGAGGCTGATGCTCAAACGGTTGGCGAATGAATAAATCCCAAATGGGTTCTATAAGACTCCCAGCGTGAATAACTGTGAAGTTTTGTCGCTTTTTCGCGAAGTGCTTCCAAGCACTGCGGTAGACTAACCTTTAATTCTCTGTGCAGGCTATAGCGGTGGCACCTCACCGTCAAATCTGTTAATTCGCAGAGGCAGCAAATTTTTAGTGACTCGTTGGGAGCCTTTATTCAATGTCTCATTCAGTCAAAATTTACGATACTTGCATCGGCTGCACTCAATGCGTCCGCGCTTGTCCGACTGACGTTTTGGAGATGGTGCCCTGGGATGGCTGCAAAGCAGCTCAGATTGCCTCATCTCCCCGCACCGAAGACTGTGTAGGCTGCAAGCGGTGCGAAACTGCTTGCCCGACCGATTTTCTGAGCATCCGGGTTTATCTGGGAGCAGAAACCACTCGCAGTATGGGTCTAGCCTACTAAAGTTCGATCGGCACGCCGATCGAATTACGGGCACAAAAGAGGGGGCGATTAAATTGCTCCCTCTTTTTTTGTCGCGGAATCTGCATTCTGGGGCCGGAAGAAGGTAAAAATGTATAAAACTTGGGTTTTATTGCGATCGCTAAGCAGGAGTAGTACGTTAAATGTGCGGAATCGTTGGCTATATCGGCACGCAAGCAGCAAGCGAGATTTTGCTAGCAGGATTGGAGAAACTAGAATACCGGGGCTACGATTCAGCGGGCCTCGCTACCATCTCGGAAGGACAAATTACCTGCATCCGAGCCAAGGGCAAATTGCACAACCTCCGGGAAAAGCTAGCAGAGATAGACTCTCCGGCTCCCATCGGCATCGGACACACCCGCTGGGCAACTCACGGCAAGCCAGAGGAATATAACGCTCACCCTCACCTAGATAATAGCGGGCGAGTTGCGGTAGTTCAAAATGGAATTGTCGAAAATTATCGCGAGTTGCGGGAAGAATTGAAAGCAAAGGGACATAAATTTGTCTCGGATACCGATACAGAAGTTATTCCTCATTTAATAGCTGAGTTTTTGAAAGAAGGAAAAAGGGAGAAGGAAGAAAGAAAAGAGAAAAAAGCAGACAAAATTGCTGATTTGTCGTTTTTGGAAGTGGTTGCAAAGGTGGTAAATAGGTTAGAGGGAGCCTTTGCGATCGCCGTTATCTGTGCAGATTTTCCAGAAGAAATAATTGTCGCCAGACAGCAAGCTCCTTTGGTGATTGGGTTTGGTGCTGGTGAATTTTTCTGCGCTTCCGACACGCCGGCCTTAGTATCTCACACCCGCACTGTTTTGTCCTTAGAAAATGGCGAATTGGCAAGGCTAACTCCGATGGGAGTCGAAGTTTACAGCTTTGCAGGAGAAAGGCTGAAAAAAAGCCCGCGCATCCTTGGTTGGAGTCCGGTTTTAGTCGAAAAACAAGGCTTCAAACACTTCATGCACAAGGAGATTTACGAACAGCCAGCCGTAGTCAGAGCTTGCTTGGAGGCTTATTTAGACAGCGAGTGGCAGCCGGGAAATCCGCGCTCTCCCATCAATCTCAACTTGCCCAAGGAACTTTGCGCCGATATCGAACAAATTTCAATCCTCGCCTGCGGAACGAGCTGGCACGCCTCGCTAATTGGCAAATATTTGTTGGAGCAGTTAGCTAATATTCCGACTGCGGTGCAGTACGCTTCTGAGTACCGCTATGCGCCCGCACCGCTGACAGCAAATACTTTAACTATTGGGGTAACTCAGTCGGGAGAAACGGCGGACACGCTGGCTGCTTTGGGGATGGAACAGCAGCGCCGCGCGGGTTTTACGGATAAATTCCGGGCGAGAATGTTAGGCATTACTAACAGGACTGAAAGTTCGATCGCCCACATGATGCCGCACGTAATCAACACCCACGCCGGTATAGAAGTCGGCGTTGCTGCCACTAAAACTTTTGTCACTCAGTTGATGGCATTTTATTTTTTAGCTTTGGATTTGGCGCACCAGCGGCAAACAATCAGCAGCGAGAGATTGGCAGAGATTATTGCTGGTTTGCGCCAGTTGCCAGCCGAAATTGAGAAGTTTTTGGAGATTCAAGAACAGTATGTGGAGGAATTGTCCCACCAGTTTACAGAAACCCAAGATTTTATATTTTTGGGGCGGGGAATTAACTTTCCGATTGCTTTGGAAGGGGCGCTGAAACTGAAGGAAATTAGCTACATTCACGCCGAAGGATATCCGGCGGGAGAGATGAAACACGGCCCGATCGCCCTTTTGGATGCGAAAGTGCCTGTAGTGGCGATCGCCATGCCCGGAAGCGTCTACGAAAAAGTGCTTTCCAACGCTCAGGAAGCCAAGGCCCGCGACGCCCGTTTAATTGGCGTTACGCCGAAGCAAGGTGCGGCGGAAGCCGATATTTTTGACTACGTTTTGCCGGTGCCTTTGGTGGATGAATTGTTGTCGCCGATTGTGACAGTGATTCCGCTGCAATTGTTGGCTTATCACATTGCGGCGCGTCGGGGTTTGGATGTCGATCAGCCGCGCAATTTGGCGAAGTCGGTGACAGTAGAATAAAGGAAGTCATTAGTCAGTAGTCATTAGTCATTAGTTGGTTGTTGGTTGTTGGTTGTTCGTTCTAATAACCAATAACCAATAACCAATAACCAATAACCAATAACCAATAACCAATAACCGATACCCGATGCCCTATTCCCTCTGGCTGACTCCGCAAATCGCCGCCAACAGCAACCAGCTTGTAGTATTGACTCGGAAATCAAACAGCGTCACATCTACAGTGTTAAATAGCGTACAGGCTGCGAAGGCTAATAAATAACTGAAAAAAATTAGGCGATCGGTTACTCTTACATCTTGACCAACTACCTGATTTGTGCTAATAAATATTGATTTTTGATTGACAACTAAAGCATTTTCCGCTTTTTCCAGTGCTGCTATTTGCTCCGGTTTAATATCCGCAGGAAAAAGCGGCCAATTCGCCAGCAGCAAAACACCCCTAGCCAAAACCCAACCAACTAAACCAAACAACAAAACCGTTGCCGGTATTCCCGTTTCTGCCGTCAACATCAGTATCAAACTGTGAGGATGACCTAGCCATTCGTGCATCTGAGCTTGATAGAGAGGCGTAAAATTTCGCAATCCCCAACCAGTCCAAGGACGCTGCTGAGTCATCGACCAAGCAAATTCCCACTGAGTTTTTCTCAAAGTAGCTGTCGGCCGATTTGGAAACATCTCATCGGTGAGTCTGGCCCAGAAAAAAGCCGGGATAATTCTTCGTAAATACTGCCGTAAAGGTTCCGGGCCAAACGCCGACAAAAAAACTGCACCAACCGCACTAAAAACCGCAGCTAATAATTTTTTATAACCCGCATAAAATGCAAAAGCCAAAACTGCCAAAACTGCCAGCCCCCAAGCATTGCGAGAATTAGTAAAAATCAAAGCAACAGCATTTCCCACCACGGCCAAACTTAAAAATAGGAAGCGGTAATTGGGAATTGGGAATTGGGCATTGGGAATTGGTAAGCGGTGACGACTGACAACTGCCAACTGACGACGGCCAACTGACAACTGACAACTGACTTCTTCCATCCACAGTCCCAGTGCTAAAATAAAAGCAATTGTCAGATAGCAAGCTAAAATATTTGCGTACATAAATACAGAAGCCATGCGACCGGGGGGATTGCCCGTAGGTTCGAGTACCCAGCCAAAAACAGGCTGCAATCTATCGATGCCGCTCCAACCTAAAAATTGCTGTCCCAGACCTAAAATTATCACGGGAATTGAACTAATTACGATCGTCCAAGACAATTGCCGCAATTGAGCCGGAGTTTGAATTAAATTGCTGAAAGCGGCAAACAATATAAAGAACGGCAAGAAATTGCACAACCCTAAAAAAGCCTCGATGCGGTTGTTGGCAAAAACCGCTGTGATGACTAGCAGGGCGCTTAGAATTGCGAATCCTCGATTCAGCGGGCGGCGACTAATTTGACGGAACTTTTGCTTGCAAGTGCCGGCCAATCCCAGTAATAAACCTAAAGCTCCCAAAATCGGAATTAAGGGAAAAATCAGCATCCCAAATTGAGCAAAATTCCAAGGGATTTGCAGGCGGCGATCGGGATGTTTTTGGAGGCGAGACTTGAGATTTTCGGCTGTCAGTTTGGCAGCTAATTTCAACCGATTTTTGATTTTCACCCACACTCCCAATCTAAAATCTACAATCTAAAATCTACAATCGTTAAGCTAGTTCCCAAACGCATTCCGATCGCGTTAATCGAATTTGAGCTAAGGCAAAAATGGTCGGGATAATCCGGCCGTAGTTCGTGGAAATCGATCGCCAACCCAAATCCGCAAAAAACCAAGTCCACATCACCGGGCCGAGCAACGAAAACACGCTCCGCGTCGCACCGTAACGAGCCGCACTCACGGCCATACCGCGCCGCGCCGTCTGAATTGCGACATAATTTTGAAACTGGGTTGCTGCGGTTGCAGTCCCTGCAATCACTCCTTGTTTTGCCATTTGATAGGTGGCAAAATGCAGCGCAAATTGATTTGCCATCAGTTTGAGCAGCATTGGTTTTAAGATGGAACTGACAGCTAAAGCGCTGCCGCCTTTGAACAGTAAACCCAGCGGGTCTTTTTCAGCAGAAATTGGCAGGGGTTCTGAGAGTTTAGAATCAACGATCGCTCGCTGTACGCGCACTGTCAGCGCTTGCTGTTCGTGGGCCGGCAAACCCTTCCAGGCGCGGCCCATTAAGTGCAGAAATACTTCGGCCTCTAAGTCGGTGGTTGACAACTGTTTGGGATAAGGGATTTTGAGATAGTGGCAAACTTGAATTAGTGCTTGTCTGTAAGTTACTTGTTCGGTTCGCCCTCTGAGTACCGTCAACCCGTCGGCTGCAAGATAGCGAAACCGCTGCTCTACGGCGTCTAGCCATGCTTGGCGATCGCGACTTTGTACGTCTATGGGTGCGGGGGTTTGCACGTAATCTAAAGGGTTAAACTTGCGGCTGAACAGAAGTTCTGTTAGTTGCTGCAATTCTTCTTCTGTTGTCAATTCTAGTGCTGCTCTCAGTTCGTCCAAAATTTTGCCCTCCGGTATACCATTTTAGATTTTAGATTTTAGATTTTAGATTTTAGATTTTAGATTGTCGCTTAGTAACGATCGCCCTGTGGGACTTGCCGAGCGCTACATTTTTTTAAACTGGTCTGACCTGTCGATTCGTGCCACACCCTATTCTACTACCTGGCGCAGGACGATGGCGTTGGGCCCCGCAAGCTACGGCTCTCAGGGTTTCGCCGCAAACTAAACTGACATATTGCACAAATACTTCCCGCGCAGCCTTTAAACTGATAACTAGACAGAAAACTGAAAACCTAGTTAAAGGCAGGCAGGATACCTAACCCCTACTCGCCACAATAGTTTTTCCAGATGTCTACTGACTGCTGACTGCTGACTGCTGACTGCTGACTGCTGACCACTGACTAATGACTAATTATGTTCGATGTTGTGGCGATCGGTGCGGGGATGGCGGGGCTGATTTGCGCTCAACAGTTGCGCCTCGCTGGCTATTCTGTGGCGGTTGTTGAGAAATCTCGCGGTGCGGGGGGACGAGTCGCTACTCGCCGCGTGCACGGCACTAGGGCCGATCACGGGGCTCGCTATTTGGAGCCGCAGGGAGATGCGGTGCAGGGGTTAATTGAGGTTTTGGTCGATCGGCACATCCTCAAACTCTGGACGGATCGTGTGGGAGAATTCCGACAAGGAGAAATGTTCTCTATTCCTAGTTCTTGTTATGTCGCACCTGCTGGGATGAATGCTGTGGGTAAGTATCTGGCTGAGGATTTAGATATTTGGTACGGCCGCCGCGTCAAAGCTATTTCTCGTACCGACAGCCAAATGTGGCATCTTTCCCTGGAAGTTACCGACGACAATTTAGAGATACCTCAAGAATTGATTGCTAAGGCTGTGGTGGTGGCAATTCCTGCTCCTCAAGCTTTAATGTTTTTGAATTCTGAAATGGGTTTTTCGCCCGATTTTCTTGACAAATTGCGTTCCGTGGAGTACGACCCTTGTATTGCGGTGATGGCTGGCTATTCTGCGGAACGAAAATCAGATTTGAGCAATCTAAATCCGCAGTGGCAAGCTGTTTCTTTTCCCGATGATGCTGATTTAGCTTGGGTTGGTTTAGATAGCAGCAAGCGGCTCGATCTGCAGCAGCCGGTGTTTGTGGTTCACAGCAGCGCAAATTTTGCCGATCGCCATCTAGAATCAGTTGATTTGCCAACAGTCGGTCAAGAATTGCTCGATCGCACTTCTGAATATTTAATCCCTTGGCTGAAACAGCCGGAATGGTTGCAGGTTCACCGCTGGCGCTATGCTTTTTGTCGAAATCCTTTGCCTGTTTCTTGTTTGCCTGCTGGGGGGAATTTGCCGCTGGTTTGTGCGGGGGATTTGTGCGGGGAAGGTCAAATAGAGGGTGCTTTGCGATCGGGTTTGGCGGCGGCTAATTGGGTTAATTCCCAATTGCAAAATTTGCCGTTATACCAATTATCCAAAGTCTTGCAACAATGATAAGTGTGGTTTTTTTACGCTCACCTGAACTCCGGGTGCGTCGCTCAAAGATTGTGGATATTCTTTAAGATTTAAGGGTGGCGGCGCACCCTACAAATACTGTTGCATGAGTTTTGAGAATTAGTATTAGATTCCAGCCTAAATTGGTAATATGGCTACAGTTAAGGTATCGATTTTGCCTCGAACGCTATGATTGCCATTCCGTCTGGTTTTAGCCCCGAAGATTACCTTGCCCTCAAACGCGATCGTACCGTCCGGCATGAATATAGGCGCGGTTTGGTGTACGCGGTGGCAGGAGGTAGGGATGACCGCAGCCGTCTCTGTATTAATTTTATAACTGCGATTAACCTTCACCTGCGCGATATAGTTATGAAAAATCGATCGAACGACCTACAAAAAAATGGAAAAATGGTGTAAAGTCCCTCTTTTCCAAATAGTTATTTATGTGCGGTTTCTTGGTGTTTTAACTCTTGTTCTTGCATCTGCAATAACTCGGGAACTGTTACGAAAATGTACCCTTTTTTTCTCAGTTTAGCAATAATATCAGGCAAAGCTTTTACAGTCCTCGATCGATTGCCGCCGCCGTCGTGCATCAACACAATACCGCCGGAATTTGCCTGTCTCATCACGTTGTCCATCAAAGATTCCGTAGGAGTGCGCCAATCTAAAGAATCAGCAGACCACAGCACAACTGCATAATTTTTCTTCTGTGCGTAAGCTGCCAATCCATTGTTTAAAATGCCTCCTGGCGGGCGGAAAATCGATGTTTTGATGCCGGTCAAATCCTCAATTAACGATGACGTGCGATCGATCTCGCGAGCGGCGCCCTCTTCGTTATACTGAAGGTATTCATGGTTCCAAGTGTGGTTGCCGATCGCGTGACCTGCAGCAGCGACTTGTTTGCCAAGCTCTGGAGAATTTTTCAGGTATCTTCCTACCCAGAAGAATGTAGCTTTAATATTGTTTTTCTTGAGAATATCTAGGATTTGTGTAGTTGTTTTCGGCCAGGGGCCGTCGTCAAATGTCAGGGCGATCGCCTTGTGCTGGGAGTCGAGTTTCGCCTCACGAATGCTTGTACCTTTAAACTCGGACGGTACGCCTGATTGAAAGCGGGTTTCCTGCAATTGGGCTAGAGCCTGTTCGGAAAACTCAACTCGATGGGCGATCGCCTCGGAGAACTGATTAATATTGGAGCTCGGCTGTTGTTCTTGCGACTGAGAAACGGCCAAGACTTTCGCCTGCATAGGTTCTAATGGCCCAGTTGCGCGCAAGTTCATCGGCAACGTCACACCCAGCAAAAAACTGCCTGCAGCGGCCATAAAAGCAACGATTAAATTTTTTCGCTGCCTCATCAACAACCGTTTCAATTTTGTCACGTCATTCTCTCCTTCACACCTTACACAGTTAATTTTAGATTTTATGTTGATATCAAGTTAATCCACTTAAGAGAATAATCTTAAATTGGATTGCCCCTAAAAATACTACTGGAAATAACCGATCGCGGGGAAGTCCGTCAGGATAAAAAAAATTAAGACTTGTATGCAAGAAATCCCCTAACCCATGAAAACGGGGGATGGTTGAAATTTCCCCCTACCAAGAGGGACGGCGCTCCAATCCGGTTAATGGCAAGTTATATTCTTAGGGACTCAGGCCCCGGCCCGCGTCCGTACCTAACGCTGCAAGTTGATTTAACCGGATTTGATATGAGGGGCGATCGATGCCCGCCAGTCCTCAAATTAACTTTTAAGGCCGATTTTCTCCTTGTACAAGCCGACAATCCGATCGATAACTTCGGCAACAGTCAGATTGTCTGTTTGAATTTCCACAGCATCTGCCGCTTTGCGTAAAGGTGCAACCTCGCGGGTGCTGTCCTTTTCGTCTCGCAGGGCGATGTCTTGTTCCAACTGTGCCAAGCTAATATTAGCCCGATCGGTGTCTTTAAGTTCTAACAGCCGCCTGCGCGATCGCTCTTGTACCGAAGCCGTCAAAAAAATCTTCAGTTCCGCATCGGGAAACACGTTAGTGCCGATATCGCGGCCTTCTGCCACAATTCCGCCTTTTGTGCCGCAGCGCCGCTGTTCCTCCACCAGAAACTGTCGCACGGCGGGAATTGCCGCCATTTCCGAGACGCGGGATGTCACTTCCAAACTGCGAATTGCCTCGGTTACGTCTTCGCCGTTAATCTTCAGCATCTTTGATGCGGGATCGAGGTTGTATTCCAAATAGCTGGAACTGACTAATTCGGCGATCGCGCATTCGTCGGAAATCGGCGTGCCTGTTTTCAATGCCAGCCAAGTCAGCGCCCGATACATCGCACCGGTATCGAGATAAAACAAGTTCAAAGCTGTTGCTGCAAGGCGAGTTACGGTTGATTTGCCAGCTCCCGCCGGGCCGTCGATCGCCACAATTGGCCGCCGGTTCCTGAGAATTATGTTGTCAATCAAGCGAGTAGAGCCGACTCTGGCTGCTACGGCTAAAAGTCCCGCTGTTTCCACAACCTGCAACGGCGTCAAAGTGTCGGGATCGACGAGTTCGGCGTATTCGAGCTTGACTGCCGGCTCTCCTGCGACTGCTGCGCGCGCCGCAGCGAGTGCGGCCGCTCCGCTACGGTCGCCTGAATAAAAAGTTTCCGAGGCTTGTTGCAGCGCGCGGTAGAGTACGGAGGCTTGCTGTTTTTGCTCTGCTGTTAAATACTGATTGCGAGAACTCTTTGCCAGTCCCGACTCTTCGCGGACGATCGGACAAGCGACAATCTCTACAGGCAAGTTAAAATCAAAGGCCAGCTTCCGAATAATGGCTAGCTGCTGGGCGTCTTTCTGACCGAAATAAGCTTTTGTCGGCTGCACCAAACTCAAAAGTTTAGTCACAATTGCCGCTACGCCCTGAAAATGACCGGGCCTCGACTTGCCGCACAAAACCGATGTCATCGCCGGCGGCGGCACTACTTGAGTTAAGGATGAAAGGTTAATCTGTTGTTGGGCGGTTTTCTCTTTTTCAGTGCGATAGACCGCTTGGTTGCCGAACATTTCAGTTGCTGAGGGAGCAAATATGACATCAACCCCAGCTTGTTCGCACAACAGCCGGTCTTGCTCGAAATTCCGAGGATAATCTTGAAAATCTTCTGTCGGCCCAAATTGCAGCGGGTTAACAAAAATACTGACCAGGGCGATCGCATTTTCTTGCCTTGCCCGCTGGATCAAGCTCAAATGTCCTGCGTGCAAAGCTCCCATCGTCGGCACTAAACCGACTGTCAAATTAGGTGCTGCAGACTTTTGTGAATTTAAGTAGCAGCGAAGTGCTGCAATTGTAGTAAACAGGCGCACCGGTAGAATCTCCTGAAGGCATTCGGCAGAATACAGAATTTGTTTGTCAGAGTTTGTTCGATCTGACATCTTGCACCGATGTTAGCAACAAGCTCGCGTACAAGAGAGTGGGACTATAGCGACGAGTGCAAGATGTGAGTTTTATTCTAGTTTCTGCCTTCTACACTTCGGATAACTTTAATGTATTCTGCCTGAAAGTACCGTTCAGCGCCCAACAGTTGTTTGCTGCTGCGGTTCGATCACTTCAATTTCCACTCTCGCAACGCCGCTGCTCATCATTCCCAGCACGCTGGCGGCGCCGGCGGACAAGTCAATGAGCCGATCGCCCACATAGGGGCCGCGGTCATTAATGCGGACGACTACGGTGCGGCCGTTGTCGAGATTTCTCACCATGACTCTAGTTCCGAACGGCAAATTGCGGTGGGCTGCGGTCAAATCATTTTGGTTAAAACGCTCGCCGCTGGCGCTGAGGTTGCCGTCAAATCCCGGGCCGTACCAGGAAGCCCAGCCGCTGAGGCGCAATTGAACTGGGCCCAGAGACAGCACGGGGGGTTCTGGTTGGGGTTGGCCTGCGACTGCTTCTAGGGGTGGGGCGTTGCCTAGGAGGCGGCGGAGGCGATTGGTTGCTTGCAGCGCGTCTCGGCTAAAGTCGCGGGTGGTGTCCGGGAGGATGGTTTGGGCGTTGATGTTTACCAAGTCCTCGCCGTTTGCCTGGATAATGTAGCGATCGCCTTTTTCCCACTTAACGGTAATGCTGTTCGGATCGATGTTGTTGCGGGCTAGCTGGTTGAGTCTTGCTGCTAAGCTTGATGCCTGCCACACTGGATCGGGTTCTTGGTTGTTGGAGTTGCTAACAATGTTTCCAGCTTGAGGATTTTCTTTTGCGCCCGCTACTTTCGACTGACTGCTAACATCGGCTTTGCTGTCGCCAGTTTCTCCGATTTTGGTGTTTGTTTCTGGACTCGCGTTCAGAAAGGTGATGACTGGAATGTTTCGCACGTAGACTGTCGCTGCTTGTCGCCCGCCCAAGTCGTGGGGCTGAATTTTGGCGATCGAGTCTCGGTCAATGTCAGCTCTTGCTTGGTACTGATACTGTCCGACTTTTTGTGCTTCGACCCGAGTCGCGTTTAACTGCGGGGACGGTTGGGTGGCAATTACTTGCTTGGAATCCTGAGAGTTTTGCTTGCCGGCACCTGTTGCTTGTGCGTGACAAGAGGATGCCGTTCCTACCACAGGAACTAACAGGACAGCGAGTAGAGCACCAACAAATTGTTCCTTCATACGTCCATTTTTGTGAATAGCCATTGCCAACCGAGATTCGAGGATTGGCCGTTTGGCGGCGGGCGTCAAGGATTTCTCTCTTGCCCTTCGCCATTCCCCCGTGAGTCAAATCAAAGTATCGGGGTGCGTTTTTGCTTTAATGCTTCAGCCCCAAAAAAATTTGGCGGAAACTTCCCTGACACTTGACAACTCATACGCGATCGGCAATTTGTGTTTTGTTCACGAACTGCAACAGACTACCACAAACTTTTGCGGTTGGGGATCGCTCACAGCACGAAATTTACCAAAATTCGAGCGAATCTTCACAGATATCTGTCTCAGATAATGCTTTGATTTCAGTGCTTACAGCCGTTTCAGCGATTCCAGAAAAGTTTACAAAGATTTACAAAAAATTATTGTATTTCGTGGGTTGCCGAATGGGTAGTCTTAAAAAAGCTGTTTGTCAACTGTTATGGGCATAAACTAAAAACTGGAAATCGATTTGGCGGACTTATGGATTATCGAGAAGCAGGTGTGGATGTTGAGGCGGGCAGAGCTTTTGTCTCGCGGATCGGGAGTATGGTCAAGAGCACGCACCGATCGGGAGTTTTGGGCGGATTCGGCGGGTTTAGCGGGTTTTTCAGCGTCCCGGAGGGTTTAAAAGAGCCGGTGATGGTCTCGGGGACTGACGGCGTTGGGACTAAGTTGAAATTGGCCCGCGATCTCGATCGGCACGACACGGTAGGTATCGACTTGGTGGCGATGTGCGTCAACGACGTGCTGACATCCGGGGCCGAACCCCTGTTTTTTCTCGATTATTTAGCGACGGGAAAGTTAAATCCCGAACAATTAGCTGCGGTGGTGGCCGGGATTGCTGACGGTTGCAAGCAAGCGGGCTGTGCTTTGCTCGGAGGGGAAACTGCAGAAATGCCCGGTTTTTACCAAGCGGGAGAGTACGATTTGGCGGGGTTTTGCGTGGGAATTGTCGAAAAGAGCAAATTGTTGGACGGTTCGCGGGTGCGGGTAGGAGATGTGGCTGTGGGGCTGGCGAGTTCGGGCGTGCACAGCAACGGTTTTAGTTTGGTGAGAAAAATTGCGGGCGATCGGGGTTTTGATTGGCATTCCCAACCCGAAAAATTAGGCGGCAAAAGTTTAGGAGAAGCGCTGTTAACTCCGACTACAATTTATGTTAAACCAGTCCTCGAAGCAATTAAGAGCGGTTTAGAAATTCACGGCATGGCTCACATTACTGGCGGCGGTTTGCCGGAAAATTTGCCCCGCTGTTTGGGAGCAAATCAATCTGTGAAAATTGACGGCAATAGCTGGGAAAAATTGCCAATTTTTGACTGGATTGCTGAAGCGGGCCAAGTTGCTGATTCAGATATGTTCAATACTTTTAATATGGGGATTGGCTTTGTGCTGTTGGTCGATCGCAGGGAAGTAGAACAGGCTGTTAAATGGTTTGAATCTCAGGGAATTGGTGCTTGGGCGATCGGAGCAGTTATTGACGGTAACGGAGAATTAGTGATGGGGTAAAATTAAATTTTATTGATTGGATTAAAAAAAAGCGCCGTTTTTTTTAGGGTTAAAGGGTTGACTTTGAAAGTTCGATCTAGTACAATTAAATAATGGGAGTGGTGGCAAAATTTTTATTTTTGCCACCACTCCTATTATTTAATATATACCACAAAAAATCACGCAAAGTCAATAGGTAATCCTTCTTTTTAGGGCAGATTTTTTAACAAGATTTGATTTTAAAATTCAAGTATTAGTAAAAATAAATATGGTTGCTATAGCTGCTTGCCTGCGGAATCTGGCTGAAAAACTATCCAATTTGACAGAATAAAATTCCCAATGCCAGTAAGATTCATTTATTAACGATCTGCTTAGCCTCATCTTCTAGATCGAATTCAAGCCTGTCAAGCAGTCACTGCTGCTCGATCGCACCCCATTCCCGATCCGTTCGAGGCGAATTTAGGTTGGCACTTAACAGCCGGGACTGCAAGCAACCAACCGGATTTGATATCTAACAATCTCCATTGGCGATGTCGGTTTCGCGAGCCACGAAATGCACTTAATCAGAGATGTGAAGAGCAACAATGTCAAAAGTTTTTGGGGAATGTTTCTGGTTGTGCCTAGCTTTCTTTGCCAACCTCTTGCTGGTAGAAAACACAGTTTTTGCAGCAGAAACAACTGCGGCGCCCGTGCAAATTCCCGATGCTGAAAATGCGATCGCCCTTGCGGAACCGCAGCATCAACTTCCCGAACCAACAGACGCCCAAACTCCAGCAGCATCAGTTCCCGCGCCGCCGGAAACTCTCGCCTCTGGCGCGACACCGGAAACCTCGGAAAGCGATTTAACCGCAGCATCACATTCCGCAGCGCCCGCTTCAGTCATTGCTAGCGAGTTAAAGCAATCGGAAATCCCGGAAACTCTGCCAGACAATAATTCGTCTCAGCAGCCGCAATCGCCATCCCAACCGCTTGATGCCGGCTCTATGAGTCAGGTGACATCAGTATCTCAACTATCCGACGTACAGCCGACTGATTGGGCATTTCAAGCCCTGCAATCCCTAGTAGAAAGATACGGCTGCATCGCGGGATATCCAGACGGAACCTATCGCGGCAACCGAGCATTAACTCGATACGAATTTGCCGCTGGATTAAACGCTTGTTTAGACCAAGTTACCAAGCTAATTTCTGGAGGAACGGGCAACTTGGTCACCAAAGAAGACTTGGCCGTACTGCAACGCTTGCAAGAAGAATTTGCCGCCGAGTTGGCTGCTTTGCGGGGTCGAGTCGATGCTTTAGAAGCGCGCACCAGCGAACTCGAAGCCAATCAGTTTTCGACAACTACCAAACTGAATGCAGAGACTATTGTTGCGGTGGGCGATACCTTTGGCGACGGTGCTGTCGGTGAGGATAAAACTAATACAAACTTTGGCTACCGAGTGCGGTTGAATTTCGATACGAGCTTTACCGGATCTGACCGCTTGAGAACTCGGTTGCAAGCTAGAAATAGTGCTAGGTACGATCGCACTACAGGCACTCCCATGACTCGCACCAACTTTGACGGGGATAGCGGATCGCAAATCATTCTGGATAAAGTCAGCTATCAGTTTACCATTGGCCGCACCACTGTTGAAATAGGGGCAAAAGGACTTACTTCCGATGATGTTGCTCCGTTAATTAACCCTTATTTTGATAGTGCCGCTCAAGGCGCTGTTTCTCGCTTTGGCGCATTCAACCCCGCTATCTACAATACACCCGGAGAAACCGGAATTGCCATCAATCACCTATTGAGCGACAAACTGAATTTAACTTTGACTTATCTTGCCAATACCGCTGCTGATTCTACAGAGGGCAACGGACTTTTTAACGGTAGCTACGGGGCGATCGCTCAACTCACTTACTCGCCAAGTTCAGAGCTCGATTTAGCGTTGAGTTACGTCCGCAGCTACTCCCGCAGAGATGATGTCGATCTTTCTCTCGGTACTGGCAGCAATAACGCCAATCAACCTTTCAATCAAAGCGCGACAAGAGGCAACCATTTTGGCGTTGAAGCAAGTTGGCGGGCTTCGCCTCGATTTGATATTTCAGGGTGGGTGGGATATGTAGATGCTCAGCAGTTGTCCGACGGGGATGCAAAGGCGGATATTTGGAACGGTGGAGTGACTTTTGCTTTCCCTGATTTGTTTGGTGAAGGCAATGTCGGCGGCATTATTGTCGGCGTCCCGCCAAAGGTGACTCGCAATGATATTAAAGAGAACAAGGATAATGCTACTTCTATTCACGTAGAAGCTCTGTATCGGATTCAAGTCAGCGATTTTATCAGCGTTACTCCGGGCGTTTATGTCATTACCAATACAGATCACAACAAGGATAACGGTACAACATGGGTGGGAGTTCTGCGGACAAGCTTTACTTTCTAAAATGTTATAGAAAAAGGAAGGCACAACACTGATTTTGACACGGATACACGGATTAAGTATTGAGCGTGAGTTACTTTAAGTAGGGTGCGTCAGTTAGCATTATTTTTGCTACAAACCGACAATCTCACAACTGACGCACCGCTGAACAAGTGGTGCGTCAGAATCATACTTTCTGTGCTGATTAAGAATCTCAAACCTGACGCACCCTACCACTGTTATCTATCTTTAGACTGGTGACATTATTGTGAATAATCGAATATTTTGTTGGCGAGGGGATTTTTCAGGAAAATGCTCGATATGAAACGTTTAAAATTAAAATCAGTGCTGGCGGGGGCGATCGCGATCGCCTTTTGTTTGATTGCGATCGCCAGCTACGCGCAAGGCAACAAGACTTTAACACTGGCAACTTCCCCCGACTACCCGCCATACGAATATAAGGATACGGCTGTTAGCGGCAATGAAGTTATCGGTTTTGACATCGATATTGCCAAATATATTACTCAAGAATTGGGCTACGAACTTAAAGTAATTGGCATGGACTTTAACGGCTTAATTCCGGCTTTGCAGGCGGGGCGAGCCGATATCGTGATGGCTGGAATGACTCCCACGGCCGAACGGAAAAAAAATGTGGATTTTTCTGACCTTTACTACGAAGCTCAAAATACAATTGTCGCCAACAAAGGCAGCAACCTGACCAAAGCTGAAGATTTGACCGGGAAAAAAGTAGGCGTTCAACTCGGCAGCATTCAGCAGGAAGCGGTAAAAAAAATGGCTGGGGTGCAGGTGGCTTCTCTGAATAAAATCCCTGATATCATTCAAGAAATTAAATCAAATCGGCTCGCTGCGGGGGTGATCGAAGATACTGTTGCTAAGGGTTATGCCGCAGCTAACCCGGACTTGGAATTTAATACAATTCCCAATACTGAGGAAAGCGGTTCGGCGATCGCCTTTGGCAAAGGTTCGAGATTAGTTCCAGAATTTAACCGAGTCCTCCAGCAAATGAAAGCCAGCGGTCAAATTAAGGAACTAGCTACTAAGTGGTTTTCTCGACCGATCGCCCAAGAAGCGACTTCAGCAAATCCGTCTCCGGCACCGGCAAAATTCGGGTTGGATTTTGGCAAAATAGTGCCGAATTTACCTTATATTTTAGGCGGAATCTGGGTAACATTAACATTTACCCTGCTGTCGGCATTTCTCGGATTTCTCTGGGGAATCGTGCTGTCTCTGTTCAAAATTTCCAGCATTAAACCGCTGGCTTGGTTCGGCGCTGCCTACACTTCAATTTTTAGAGGAACGCCGCTAATTTTGCAGTTGACTTTAGTTTATTTTGCAACGCCGCAGCTTACGGGGTATGATATATCTGCGCTGCAAGCTGGCGTCATTACTTTTTTCCTCAATTCGGGGGCTTATATTTCCGAAACAATCCGCGCCGGAATTCAAGCTGTAGATAAAGGACAAAAAGAAGCGGCAGAATCCCTCGGCGTTCCCTACAAACAGATGATGGGCGACATTATCTTGCCGCAGGCATTAAAAAATATTTTGCCTGCCTTGGTGAATGAAAGTATTGCTTTGTTGAAAGACTCAGCTTTAGTTTCAGTAATTGGTGTAGAAGATTTGCTGCGGCGCGGTACAATTGTAGGAGCTGAAAAGTATATTTACTTTGAACCTTTGATATTTGTCGGCGCAATTTATTACTTGATGGTGCTTAGTTTAACATGGGGGGCCAATGTACTCGAACGCAGACTCCAAACTAGCAGTTAAAGTCGATCGCCTGTATAAATCTTTTGGCAATCTGAAGGTTTTGCGGGAGATAACTACTGAAATTCATAAAGGAGAAGTGATTGCCATTATCGGCCCTTCGGGGTGCGGCAAGTCTACTTTTTTGCGGTGTTTGAATTTACTGGAAATTCCGACTTCTGGGCATATATACATTGACGAAGTAGATATTACTGCGCCGAAGGCAGATATTATGAAAATTCGCCAAAAAGTGGGGATGGTTTTTCAGCATTTCCACTTGTTCCCGCACATGACGGTACTGCAAAATGTGACGTATGCACCTGTAAAGGTGAAGCAGGTTGCTAAGGATGAAGCGCGTCAAAAGGGATTGGAATTGTTGGAAAAAGTCGGTTTGTCAGATAAGGCGGATGTTTATCCTTCTAAGCTGTCGGGGGGACAGAAACAGCGGGTGGCGATCGCGCGCTGCTTGGCTATGGAACCGGAAATTTTGCTGATGGATGAACCGACTTCTGCACTAGATCCGGAAATGGTTAAGGAAGTGTTAGATGTGATGAAAGCTTTGGCGCAAACGGGCATTACAATGGCGATCGTCACTCACGAGATGGGATTTGCGCGGGAAGTCGCCCACCGCATATTGTTTCTGGATGGCGGAAAGGTGGCGGAAGATGTGCCGCCGCAGGAGTTTTTTGCTAACCCGAAGTGCGATCGGGCGAAGCAATTTCTGGAAAAGATGCTTTAATTCATATAAGAATTAGAGTTTTTCACCGCAGAGGACACAGAGGACACAGAGTTAGAGGAGAAAGAGAAAGTTGCGATAGGGTGCGTCAGGTTTGAGATGCTCGATCGGCACAAAAAGTCGAGTTCTGACGCACCGTTTGTTGCGGGCGCGGGCCAGCGGTAAGCCTGTTTAAATTAAGCTGAAATTGACGGCGCCGATCGTGTTAACAGAAACTCCGGTTAAAGTAGCTATAATTTCTCCTGTTTCCACAAACTGAATTAAAGCCGATCCGTTGTTTTCTATAACATTTAATTGCTCGAATGTCAAGCCATCAGCGAGAATTAGCAAATCTTTTTCAGCTTCAAAATCGGCAATAATATCGATACCGGAATTGGTGGAGAGTAAAAAGCGATCGCTCCCAGCACCGCCAATTAAACTATCATTTCCCGCACCTCCAATCAAACTGTCATCACCGCGATTTCCAAACAAGATATCGTCGCCCTCACTGCCGAGTAAAACATCGCTGCCTTTACCTCCGTAAACGGTATCTGCGCCGCTGTTGCCGTCGATGAAATCGCTGCCGCGTTTGGCCATGAAAATATCGCTGCCACTGCTGCCGATCAGGTTGTCGGCATCGTTTGTACCTTCGATCGCATTGGGGGAATTGCTAGTAATTTCTGCTTCCCCCGTTACAACTGGAACTGCTGGCGCGTTCGGTGGCGTTGTATCTTGAATTTGATTTGTTAATGCGGCTTCCGTATTTTCAGCAACAGCAAGTTCGATCGTTTTATTTCCCGCAGTTACTGCTTTTAAATCCTGCGAAGTTTCGCCTAAAGCTACTTTTTGCACGCGGGCTATTTCTGCGGGAATTGCTGTCGGCATAAATTTAGCAACAACCGAGTCTACCCGCTGGTTTGCTGCTGCCATAACTGTTGCAGCTTGCTGGGAAATTGGCAAGATTTTTTGCAAGTCCAAATTTGGATCGATCGCCCGCGTTTTCCCGGCTGCTTGTTCTAGCATTTGCTGTAAAGTAACAGCATTGCTGAAATTGAGAGCGCCATTAAATTGAATGCGATCGCCAATTGCACTCACAACTTCCTGAGTAATGGCTGCCATCGAGGCTGTAGAAGCACCGGTAATTAAATTAGCAGTTTGAGTGATGAAATTTTGAACTTTTACCATTGCTGCCAAGACTTCGACTCCGCCCGGTTGGTTGGTGTTTGTCGCGGCGATCGGGTCGAAATTTAGGAGGTCGATATTAGCAGGCAAAGCAAGGGCAGATAGCACTTGAGATGCAGCGATTTCAGTGTCAGTTCCCCGATCGCTCAAATCAGCAACTAAACTGGTTAATAAGGTGACGACGGTAGCATCGGTAGGGGCAGTAACCGGAGTTTCTAAAGGCAAACCGGTAGCGGTATCTGTGCCGCCGATCGCGACTAAATTCCCTTCACTCGGATCGAGTTCGCCGTTTTTGTTGGTATCGAATATTTCAAAGGGAATGTCTAGCTCAAATTGACCGCTACTTCCCGTAGTCGTAAATGGTTCGTTAGCGTCGAGAATGCTGTTTTTGTTGGCATCTAAAAACAGCGTTGCCCCGGCAATGTAACTGTCAATCAATACACCATTAGAAGAGATAGCCAGCAATATTTTATCGCTCGCACTCGCACCAGCTCGATCGGTGGCAGTTAGTTTAATCTCCAGCGATTGCAACGTCGAAGTTGTACCGCTAAAAGTGCGGGTATTGGGGTTGAAATTGAGCCAACTCGGTAAAGGTTGACCGTTTTGTAGGGTAGCTGAATAAGTTAGGGTATCTCCCCGATCGCGATCGAGAAAAGCAGCGGATGGAACTTGATATTCAAACTGCGATGAATTGCTGACTCGGAAGGTGTAATAGTTCCACGGAGTCGTAATCGGATTTTTGTTGAGTATTGGTGGATTGTTGGGGAGATTTGATGGTGTTGGTGTTGGTGTAATTGACGGTGTTGGTGTTGGTGTAATTGACGGTGTTGGCGTCGGAGAATTTGACGGCGTTGGTGTTGGCGTTGGAGAATTTGATGGTGTTGGCGTCGGAGAATTTGACGGTGTTGGTGTTGGTGTAATATCGGGTGTTGGAGTTGGGGTATTTGACGGTGTTGGTGTCGAAGAATTTGATGGTGTTGGCGTTGGAGAATTTGATGGTGTTGGTGTGGGTGTAATATCGGGTGTTGGAGTTGGGGTATTTGACGGCGTTGGTGTCGGTGTTGGTGTTGGTGTTGGTGTCGGAGAATTTGATGGTGTTGGCGTTGGAGAATTTGATGGTGTTGGTGTGGGTGTAATATCGGGTGTTGGAGTTGGGGTATTTGACGGCGTTGGTGTCGGTGCCGGATCGGGTGTTGGAGTCGGAGAATTTGACGCAGTACCCGCATCTAATATTCGCAGTGTTGCCGTATTTTGAGAACTGATATTGGCATTGACACCGGCAGCGATTCCAAAGGTCAATTCTTCTGTACCTTCTGTCAGGTCATCCGGTAAAATATTAATGGTAAATGTTTTGCGAGTTTCGCCGGGATTGAAGGTAATGACGGGTGAAAATTCAGGGGGAGTATTCCAATCTAAATCCCCAGTTGCCGAACCGGTTGGATAAGTTATTTGTACTTGGGAAGAATTGTTGAGATTGCCGCTGCGAGTCAAACTAATAGTTGCGGGAACGATCGACAATCTGCTTTCATTTACTGAGTAAATCGGTTGGGAAAAACTGACGATCGCACTTTCGTTATTGGGCGTAGGAGTCGGCGTTACTGCTGGTGTCGGAGTCGGCGTTACCGCTGGCGTAGGAGTCGGCGTTACTGCTGGTGTAGGAGTCGGCGTTACTGCTGGCGTCGGAGTCGGCGTTACCGCTGGTGTAGGAGTCGGCGTTACCGCTGGTGTCGGAGTCGGCGCTGCTGGTGTAGGAGTCGGTGCGATGTCGTTATCGGCGATCGCCACGCTAACGGGTGCGATCGCCATTCCGCTATATTTAGGATCGGTACTGGTGGCTGTATGGGCGATCGAACCCGTATGCGCGCCTTCGACAACCGCGTCATCTTTTGCAGTTGCAGTCACGGTTTGAGGCGCATTCCAGTTGGTGCTGTCAAAGACAATTGGGGCGATCGCATCGATTTGATTTCCCGGATTGAAACTAACTGTAACAGGTGCGATCGGCTGCGAATTTAACTGAATGCTGTAACTTCCCGCTGCACCGCCTTCTGTGGCTGTCGTGGAGTTGTTACTGATGCTAGCGCCTGCGGTATCGTTGTCGGTATTGGTGAGGCTGACATCGGGAGGATTGAGATTGCTGTAATTGCTGTCGGTACTGGTAGCGGCACCGGTGATAATTTGATAAGTGCTAGATCCGTCAGCAATGCGATCGTCTGCACCGGTTACAGTGACAGTTTGCGGTAAATTCCAGTTATTCGGAGTGAAGCTCAAACTATTAGTAGAAACCGTTCCTTCGGCGGAATTGTCACTGGTTAAGTCGATCGTCACGGGGGCGGTAGGCTGCGTGTTCAAAACTACATTAAAATTAGCAGTACCGCCCGCTTCTGTGGTAACTAATCCCGATGTCGGATTGACGGTAATGCCCGGAGTTTCGTTGTCGGAGTTGGTGACGCTGACATCATCCGCATTGAGATTGCTGTAATCGGTGTCAGTGCTGACAGCAGGGGCGGTGACAATAGTGTAAGTTTGCAGGCTGTCGGCTGCGCTGTCGTCAACACCGGTGACTGTTACTGTTTGCGGAATACTCCAGTTAGTTGGATCGAAGGTCAAACTATTAGTAGAAACGGTTCCTTCGGCGGTATTGGAACTGCTTAAAGCGATCGAGACGGGCGCAGTGGGCTGCGAGTCGAGTGCGACGGTAAAAGTTGCCGTTCCTCCGGCTTCTGTGGTGTTTAAACCTGCGATCGGATTTACCTTAATGCCAGGGACGTAGAAGTCATCATTAATAATTGTAAGCGTATAGCTAGCAATATCAATTACAGGATCGGGAGCGGGAAGAGGATCTGTGATTCGGGGATTTGATATGGTGACGGTAATAGTTTCATCAGGTTCTATCGAACTATCTCCGATAATATTGATGGGTATCCCCTTATATCCTTCACCGGGAAGGAAGCTGAGAGTACCGGAAATGACACCAGTGTAGTCCGTAGCGCTGTCAGCCGTTCCTGTAATCGTATAGTCAACGGTACTGGCGGCATTGCTTGCTTCAATATTGCGCTCAACAAAGAAGGTGGCAAGAGTCATGCCTGTATTGCCTTCAAATATTTGACTCGGAGTAAAATTGCTTAAGCGATAGGATAAGCCGTTAGCTGGAATCGTCAGCGTAGTTTGTGAAATTGTCCCCATGTTCGCACCTTGAACATAGTTTAATTCAAGGACAACTATTTCATCTGTTTCAGGTAAATAGTCCGAATAAACATTAAGTTGAAGATTTTGAGTGAGTTCAGTCGTTCCTCCGGAGAAACTAACATAATTGTTTAGCGTGTAGTCGGAACCTTCAGTAGCGGCGACACTGCCTGCAGGTATAGCACCACGCTTGATTTCGACCAATACGTTCTCACTTGGAACTCCGCTGAGAGTGATAGGAATATTCAGAAATGGTGTTCCGCCTTCAGCAACCGTGTAATTGGCAGCCCCGAAATTTACAGATGGTCTACCATAAAGAACCGATAAGTTGGTACTGTTGACAACAACTACGTCGGTTAAGGCATCGCTATTGAAGTTGCCCACTGCAATGGAACCCGGTGATAATCCGCTGTAATAGTTGGTAGCAGAACTAAAGCTACCCGTACCATTTCCCAGCAAAATTGAAATGTTGGTGGAACTCGGATTGGCTACAACCAAGTCCAAGAAAGAATCTTGATTGAAATCACCCACTATAAGTTGACCCGGACTGATTCCCGCATAATAGTTAGTAGCAGAACTAAAGCTACCCGTACCATTTCCCAACAAAATTGAGATATTGTCGGAGCCAGAATTCGACACAGCCACATCAAGGAATGAATCTTTATTAAAGTCACCTACTACAACTGAGCGCGGATTTGACCCCACATTATAGTTGGTAACAGAACTAAAGCTATCTGTACCATTCCCCAGCAAAATTGAGACATTGTTGGAGTTATCATTTGTTACAGCCAAGTCGGGAAATGAATCTTGATTAAAGTCGCCCACTGCCATCGAAATCGGATTTACTGGGATGTAAGAGTGAGTAGCAGGACTAAAGCTACCCGTACCATTTCCCAGTAAAATTGAGACGTTATTGGGGCCGTAATTTCCCACAGCCAAGTCGGTGAATGAATCTTGATTAAAGTCGCCCACTGCAATCGACCTCGGATTTGATTGCACGTCATAGTTGGTAGCAGGACTAAAGCTACCCGTACCATTTCCCAGTAAAATTGAGACGTTGTTAGAACCCAAATTTGCCACAGCCAAGTCGGGGAAGTTATCGTTATTAAAATCCCCCACTACAATCGAACCCGGATCTGACCCAGCGCTATAGTCAGTAATTGATTGAATTTGAAATTCACTGGCACTATTTCCCAGTAAAATTGAGACGCTGCTGTTTGTTGACACAGCCAAGTCGGGGAAAGTGTCGCCATTAAAATCGCTTACGGCGACGGCTCGGGCGTATAAGCTTCCTGTGTTATAAATTGTGCCTAGCTTGAAAAGATTGAAAATGTGGCTGTAAGCCACCATTGCTTCTGAATCAAAGGCTTTGGGCGCTGTGATTTCCCCTGTTGTTACTTCTAATTCCCAGTCTCCACCTAATTCTTGGCTCCCGGTGAAATTGGCAGAAGCGGCAATTTTTGCTGTTGTTAACTCGCTCAATCTTTCCACGAACGATCGCCCGATCGCCCCTGCACCCACCCTGCACCCGTAAATCAAAATTTCCGCATTTGCTGCGAGATCCCGCCCCCACGTTTCGATTTTCGATTTCAGCCCGCCCAAACTTTCCCAACTCAACCGAGTATTTCCCAATTGCAAGCATCCGGGCGCCCCGTGGGAAATAATATGAACTTCTCCAAAAGATCGATCGCGCAATCTTAAACTAATTTGTTCGATCCCGTCCGCTGCGGTATCTAACAATACAATTTCCGTTCCCGAAATTGCACCGTCCGCCAAGATTTGATAGTCAGATACACTCTTGTCAATAAACGCGATCGAGTTCATAATCTGATTGTTAAAAATGCTTTATGCAAGCTTATGCTTTGGCGCGCAGTTTTAGCAACCGTGGAAATATTGAGTCTTTTTCTTTAACAAGCGGCTTTTCTTCCGTAAAATTACTGAAATAAGCACTCTAAATTTATGAATACTTTAAGAAAGAATCGGTATAATTAGCGGGTACAGATCCTGTCCGGTAGCATCGGTTGTCTATGTACGCAGCGTTTCATGTCGCGCAGAATGATATAGAGGACACGGCAGTGCCGTTTCCCTACCGCGATCGATTGTAGGGACTTAGGCCAAGCCGTGTCCTGATTTCGGGTAAAATTAATTCCCATACAACCGGAATTGATATTACACAATACAAATTCACCTATTTTTTATTCCCCGATCGCGCTGCCGATCGAGTTTAGCTAAAAATGCACCGGAAACATCCGCCAGAATGCTAATTATCCGATACAAAGCCACCGCACTCAGAATTATACCCGTAGAAAAGCGATCGGACAGCAGGGCGATCGCCGTTGCTTCAAATACTCCCATTCCCCCCGGTGCACCAGGCACAACTAAACCGACAACAAACGCAAAACAAAAAGCACCTAACAAGTTGGGAATATTGCTAAAGTTCACCGGAGTTAAAGCCGTTACAGTTAGCAAAAATCCGCAGCCCCGCAATCCGATAAAACACATTTGTCCGATTAACGGCACTAAAGGATAGCGTTTAATTGGCAAATTAATGTGGCGGCGGGACTTGACATTCGATGTTTTTTTAGCTATATTTGAAGTAGACTCTGTAGGAATATTTAGTCCCTCGCCTGTCGCCTCCCCAGTATTTGAATTTTCCCCATTGTTCTTTGATAACTTCAACCGCTCTACAAATAGGACGATCGGATTTAAAATTCGGGGATGAATCGCCGTTAAAATAGCAGCACAACCGACAATCCGCAAAAACCAATTGAATTTGTCAAAACAAATCAACCCAATCAAAACGCCAGCAGAAGCCATCAGCAGCGGTTCCAGCAACACGCTGAGAGTAGCAGCTTTCGGGAAAATCCCGGCCTTTTTGGCATCCAATATTCGACCCCAAAAATGCCAAATATTCCCCGGCAAATACTTGGCAATATTAGTTTTGAGAAAAACTTGAATCGCCCACGCCGCAGTTACAGGTTGGCGGAATTCCCGCAAAATCAACATCCACACCCAGCCGACAAAAATTAGAGAAAATAAAGTGACGCCAAGGGCGATCGCCAGCAACGGAAAACTTTCGGCTCGAATTCGGATATTCGCGACTTCTCGCCAGTGAGTTAACAAAGCTTTGGCAATAAATAAAAACGTCCCGCCCAAAATCACATAGCGCAAATAAGGCTTTAAATGCGATTTCGCAAGGTTGAAAAAATTCTGAATTCGATGCAAGTGTTGTTTTCCCATTTTCGGAATCCTGATGCGTGAATTTGGGATTAAGTTATACTGTTTTAGATTTTATATTTTAGATGGGCTAAGGCGGAATTGTGGTTGATTTACACGGCATGATATGACTGAATAAATCTGTTTAACCTTAAATCTTGTACCCTTGTCAAGAACGGGCAAGATGCCCGTTCCACAATAACTCAACATTTTTGTGGAACAGGCCGGAAAGCCTGTTCCTAAACAAGTAATTGAGAATGGTGCAATATCTCAGTTTAACCTAACCTATGCACACCTCTACACACTATCCGTAATGCCCGCTTTACAGACTATTTAGGGCGTTTTTAACCACAAACTTAAATTTAAAATCTAAAATTTAGATCGATATACCTCGCTAGGAGTACATTTCTATGCCCGGCCCGAGCCCTGACGGTCTTTCCTATCTTTTAGATGATAGCCCCAACAGTTTCGCCTTGACTCCGGGCTTTTTGACTCCTTATCCTAACGGACTTTTTGCCTTGGGAGGTAACGATTTTATTGTCGGTTCCTCGGATGCCGATCGCATCAGCGGTGATAACGGTAACGATCGCATTCTCGGCGGTGGCAATTCCGATACCCTGTTCGGGGGTGCGGACAACGATTTGCTAAACGGCGGTGTCAGCAGCGACATCCTGTTTGGCGATGCCGGCAGCGATACCTTGCAGGGAGGTAAGGGAGATGACGCCCTCGACGGCGGCGGCGGTAGCGACGTTTTAGTGGGCGATGCGGGCAAAGATACGCTGACAGGGGGTTTGGGCCCAGATACCTTTGTCCTCCGCAGCAACTCCGCAGTCTCAGATCCGGCGGCTGCAGACATTATTACTGACTTTAACAGTTTTGTGGATTCGATCGGACTGACTGACAATCTTACCGAAGCTGACTTGATTCTCGAAGAAATCTCGATCGCCCCCGGAATTTCCAATACATTAATTAAAATTCGCCAATCCAATGCTATTTTAGGCTTGGTAGCTAACGCATCTCCACAAGACCTCGCCGATACATTTATCTCTGCAACTACCGTATTGGGCAACCAACTGGATCGAGCTCGCGATTTAGGCGTTTTGGGCGGGACTCAAACGATCGCCGACTCGGTTAGCAACGCCCGGCCAGACGGTCTTTACCGCTTTACTTTGCCTGCAACTAGCGACTTTAAATTAACTGTCAGCGGCTTGACTGCCGATGTTGACGTTGCTGTGATTAAAGATATTAACGGCGACAATTCTATTGACTTTACCGATATTATTGCTTCTTCTCAACAACCTGATTTATCGCCGGAGTCGATCGACCTCAACGCTTTGGCCGCAGGAACTTACTTTGTCCGAGTTTATCAATACCAAGGCAGTACAAACTTTAACCTAAATCTGTCTGCAACTCCTGCAACTGTTTCTCCTAACAATCCGAGCAACTTGCAGGGTTTTGACTCTCGTTTTGGGTTCGGTTTGGTGAATGCAGCGGCGGCAGTTGCTAAAGCTCAAGGTAGTGCAACTTTTCCTGATGTTCCCGATTTGGGCGGCGACGAGTGGGGCAGAGATTTAATTAAAGCTCCAGAAGTTTGGGCCCAGGGTTTGACTGGAGACGGAATTGTGGTGGCAGTTATCGACAGCGGAGTTGACTACAATCACCCGGATTTGACGGGGAATATTTGGAGCAATGCGGGAGAAAGCGGTGTTGACGCGGCCGGTCGCAATAAAGCTAGCAATGGGGTTGATGATGATGGCAATGGCTTTGTTGACGATTTCCGAGGATGGGATTTTGTGAACAGCGATAATGACCCGATGGACGATAACAGTCACGGCACTCATATCGCGGGTTTAGTTGCTGCGAAAAAAGATGGGGTTGGGATTACTGGAACGGCTCCAACTGCCAAGATTATGCCTTTGAAAATACTCGATCGGGACGGAGTGGGGAAAATTAGGGATGAAATTAATGCGATTAATTATGCGGTGGCAAATGGAGCAAAGATAATAAATGTGAGTTTGGGCGGCCAACAGTTGAATGCTCAAGAATTGGATGCGATTCGAGCGGCTGAAGCTCAAGGCGCGATCGTGATTTCGGCGGCAGGAAATGATGATCGCCCGGAGGTGGATTATCCGGCTCGGTTTGCCAATGAGGTAGGAATTGCTGTCGGTGCTGTTAGCCGCAACGGCTTGTTTGCAGATTTTTCTAACCGGGCGGGTGCGGAGGCAATTAATTATTTTGTTGCTCCGGGCGGCGACGGTGGCAGGGCAGATTCGGGTGACGTTTATTCAACTGTACCGCTTTCTGAACCGGGGATTCCCTATCGATATTTTGCGGGTACTTCAATGGCAGTGCCGCACGTAGCTGGGGTGATAGCTTTGATGTTGCAGGCTAATCCGAATCTGACTCCTGCTCAAATTAAGAGGATTCTTGCGGAAACTGCCAATCGAGCTGTTTGAATTTGATGCAAGTGCGATCGATCTACAATCCTCAATCTTATACCAATTATTCACTTAGGGACACGGCAATGCCGTGTCCTAATCCCCCCGCGCCGGACACGGAATTGCCGTGTCCCTACTTTTGGGAATTGGTATTAAAAATTGGCGGCGTAAGTTAAGTCAAATTGGCGGCACAGGGTGATGCAGCAGTAGTTTGGTCGATCGAATACTAACTCGTAATTCATCTCGCCGTCTATTTTGGTGATCGGCTGCTTTAAAGGAATGCCCTGAATGTCGTATTGGCGGCGTTCTAAGGCACTCCAGTCGATAATTTTGATGTCGATTTGGTTTTGCAACTCTGTTGCGATCAGATATAGGTGCATCTTGTCTTCAACTTTCCCAGTCAGGGGGATTTTCATTAACACTGACTGGGTGACGAGGGGTTTTTGGTCGTTGGGATGCTTCTGAGTGTGGCAGGTTTTGAGTTCTATATCGTAAGGTTCTACCTTGAATTTCTCTCCGTTGGCGATCGCAGACGAGTGCAAGTCTTTCAGGCACTTTTCTAGGTGAGGGATCAGCCCTAAGTCTGGATCGCACAGCAGTTTGCGAATATTCGAGGTTTCAGTGACTGTCATTTGAGATTTTTGATTTTATTTTTTGCTTCTTAACTTCTAGCTTACCGCGAAAAGCAACCCTATTGAACTATACTTGCGACATACTTCCAAAAACCCCTTTTCTGGGCAGTATGTCGCGGTAAATAAGACATTTTTTGCCTTAATTTTTTAGATTATTTTTTGGTAATTTTCCAGAGATTTAGCTCAACATTAGCGTCAGCCGGATCTATTTGATAGTTTTGTTGCTGAATTGCCGATCGCAAAGTTGAGGACGGTCTGTATAAAAACAACTCGCTGAAACCGCCGGGAATTTGCGGGGGTTGCGGTTTTTTCAGTGCCAATTCTCGATTTTTGTAGCAAGAAGTGTAACAGCGGGGTTCTATTAGCAGTTTGACTTTTGGTTCTAGGTGATAACTTAAAGGCATGATATATGCGATATTGGCATCGCTGATAATTAGGGGATTGCTGGCTTGATTCACAATCCCAGCTAGTTGTAATTCGGCGCTAAGCCAGCCGCTGCCTTTATTCCACCAACTGTCTGCTTGAGAACTAACTCCACCTGATATAATACCTGCGAAAAACAGTGCTACCACAACTATTTTCCACAGTTTTTGCTGTTTGAAGTTATCCAAATTGTTACTGATTTTCGCAGACAGCAGGTAAGCCACTGCTAGCTGAATTCCCACATAACAAGGAACTAAATATCGCGGATTTGCCGATCGCCTCCCGCCTTTAAATATATCCGGTAAGGCTAAAAATATAGCGGTTGTTGCAATTAATAACAATATCAGTAACCAAACCCGTTTTGGTGTTTGCCTGCACAGAAAATAAAGGGCATAGCCGACTAAAGCTAGAATCATTATGCCAACAGGAATTAGCAAGGCTAGTTGTGTGGCGTTGGCAGTTCCATCAATCCCTATATCAAAAAAGGCTATGCTGAGAGAACCCACCCACCTGCTGACTAATCTTAAGAGATTGGTCTGTTGGGCCCATGCTGTTGTGCTTTTAACTTGATTGAAGTTTTCTACAGTATTTATCAGGAAAGGGATGGAGGCGATTAATGCTACTAAAACTGCTACATAATAGGCAATAAATGTTTTAATATCGCGCCAGTTGGCAATGATTGCGATGTAGATTGCATGGGCTGCAGCGACGCAGACAAATAACAAGTGGGTGTAAAATCCCATTGCTGCTGTGACTGCGTAAAGCGCCCAGTGAGAAACAAGGGCGATATTATTTTGATTTTCCTCCGGGCGCATTGCTCGCAGCAAGGCTGCACTCGATAAAATAGTAGTTACTGTCCACAAACTGTACTGTCTCGCTTCTTGGGCAAACAAGATGTGGTAGGGAGAAATTGCGAAAATTGCGATCGCCATCCACGCTACTGCTGAAGATTCAAATAACTCCCAAGCCAGCCAATAAATGGCAGGAAATACTAACAAGCTAATGACGGCGGCCAAACTTCTCATTGCTGTAACAGAACTGCCGAACAATTGCGCCCAATGTCGCGCTAGTATGTAATACAGTGGCGGGTGTTGGGGGTCTTCGGTTGCTAAGGAATGTAGCGTGTCATTTAAATTTGTTTCGGAATTTATCTGTTGATATTTTTGTAAATCCGAGGGAGAGATTATTTGCTGGTACGAAATTTGTGTGAGCATTTCGACTTCGGTGTAGCCCGAAACTCTCAAAGAAGTATATGTTTCGTCGATCCAGTAAAATTTGCGATCGAGATTGGCGAACCGAAATAAAATACCGATGACTAATACAATAACAGTCAGAAAAATTAACCACTTTTTGGGATTTTTAAAACTCATTTTTTGCAACTAAATATTTACTTAACTTTTAATTTTTCGAGCCAGACATCTCCGTTTTTTTGACTGTATAGCGGCTCTAATTTATACCTACTATTTGTCGTGATTTTGGTTTTTAATTCAGGGTAAATAGTGTAAAAAAATATCTCCTTAAAATTGGGGGGTATTTCAACAATATTCGGCGGCAATACTAAAAATTTAGCTTTTGCATCTATTAAGTAACTCAGAGTTAACAAATTTCCGATCGTATCTACACTGTACACCCACAAGTCGGCTATCATCAATGGCCGAGAAGCTGAGTTGACTGTGCGGGCGATCGGGATGTTAAGAGACGATCGGTCTTTATTCCACCAAGAGTCTGATGACAAATAAATGCTACAGGATATAATTCCAATAGAAAGCAAAGCAGCTAGAGCCAGCCTCCACAGCTTGTACAATGGGACTGTCCCTGTAGGAGATGTAATTTTTTCAGCTAGCAGGTAAGCAACAGATATCTGTATTCCTAAATAACAGGGAATCATGTAGCGAGTGTTGATAGAGCGAATCCCTCCTCCAATTAAATCTGCTGGTAAAAACAATACTACTGTCACGCACGTCAATGTCACAACAAACAACCAAAGACGCATTTCTGTCTGATTTAAAAGGAAATAAAAAGAATACCCAACAATTATTAAAATCATCAAAATAACTGGCAGATCAAATATCCAATATATTCGCGATAAATCAGAGTAAAAGCCCACATCAAAAAATTGACGGTTAATGTTCAAAAACCAATTTTTCATCAATTCTAAAACAGGCATTTTTAGAGATTGCCATACTGTTTTCTGACTGGCATTGCCCGAATTTTTTAAAAAAACTACAGTCCAAGGAGACAGAGCAATAAATCCTGCAATTGATGCTAGCAAATAGCAAATTACAGTCTTGTTAAACCGGAATTTTTCGATAATTGTTACATAGACTCCATGTCCGATTGCAACCAGTCCAAATAAAAGGTGAGAATAACATCCCAGAGCAACTGTTACTGCATAAATTGCCCAACTGCTATTAGTTTTTAGCCGCATTCCTCTCAGCAAGGCTGCGCTTGACAGTAAAATTACCATTACAAGCAAACTGTAAGGTCGAGCTTCCTGAGCGTAAACTATCTGAAAAGGCGATACAGCTAATATTGCAACTGCAAACCAAGCTGTCAGCGGCGACTCAAATAATTCTAAGCACAGCCAATACATACAAGGTAATGCCAGCACGCTAAAAACTGCTGACATACTTCTAGTTACAGCCACTGAATCGCCGAACAATTGCACCCAAAATCTCGTTGCTATAAAATACAGGGGAGCAAGTTGAGGTTCTTCTAATGCCAATCCTTTTACGGTATCTAAAACGGTTTTTTCTGAATTAATCCGTTGATATTTTTGTAAATATTTAATGTCCCGAATTTCACCGTCAACTACTTGCTGAATAAATTCAGCTTCTGTATAGCCAGAAATCCGCAGGGATGTGTAAGCTTCGTCTATCCAGTAAACTTTATTTCCGAGATTTGCGAAACGAAAAAATATACCTATGACTAATACAACTATAATTAAAAATCGCAGCCGCTTGTCAAGTGAAGGGTTGTGAGAATTTAGCCGATCGCCATTTTTCGTACATTCCATTTTACAGCATATTCCATGTATATGTGGTACACACAATCTTGTAGTAAGTAAGGTGCGTCGCTTTCAGAGTCAATCTGCAAGTTCCATTTAAAAGGTCGCAGCGACGCACCCTACATATTAACATCACACAATATAAATATAGCGGCTACTGTACTTCATCAACCTGGAATATGCTGTAAATAAACTAACCTCAAAAAAAGATCGTACCAGATACCGGACTTCTTGAAGAACCAGAACACCAGATACCCGACTTCTTCAATCAGTCGGGTATCTAATCCTCAGAGGATCTAATCTTAATTAACCAAATTAGAGATTAATCATCCACTCCTTCAATCGGCGCAAAACCCTGCCGCTGAATATTTTCAGTGATAGTGCGGGGTTCGAGGAATTGCAGCAAATAATCCGGGCCGCCAGCTTTAGAACCAACTCCCGAAAGTTTGAATCCTCCAAAAGGTTGCCGCGATACCACAGCGCCGGTAATTCCGCGATTGATGTACAGGTTTCCGACTTCAAAATCGGATGCGGCTCGATCGATATGCGAAGGCGTGCGAGAATACAATCCGCCGGTTAAAGCAAAATTCGTGCCGTTAGCAATAGCAATCGCTTCGCTGAAATTTTTGGCCCGAATCACCGACAAAACCGGGCCGAAAATTTCTTCTTGGGCGAGAGTTGCTGTCGGCGATACTTCCGTAACAATGACTGGACCGACAAAATAACCGGTTTCCGGTGCAGGCATTTCTAAAGCTATTTTAGCTTCGGCGCGACCTTTTTCGATATATTCGCGGATGCGCGACTGGGCGCTAGCATCGATGACTGGGCCGACTTGAGTGCCGGGATTTTCTGCGGGACCGACATTGAGCGATCGCGTAGCTTCTACCAATCTTGCCACAAAATTATCGTACACCGATTCGATCGCAATTACTCGCGAACAAGCGGAACATTTTTGGCCGCTGTAGCCAAATGCCGAATAAACTACGCCTGCAACTGCTTGGTCTAAATCCGCACTTTCATCGACAATAATTGCATTCTTACCGCCCATTTCAGCAATTACTCGTTTTAGGTGTTTTTGTCCGGGCTGCAAAATCGCAGCATCGGCATAAATTTGACAGCCAACTTCCTGAGAACCCGTGAAAGTAATCATGTGAACGTCGGGGTGTTTCACCATGTAAGCGCCGACGGTTGAACCTTTGCAAGGCACGTATTGAAATACGCCTTTCGGAATCCCGGCTTCTAGCAAAATCTCGGCTATTTTAGCAGCAATTACTGAGGAAAATTCCGCAGGTTTGAGCAAAGTACAATTGCCTGCAACCAGCGATGCAACTGTCATGCCTACGGGAATTGCGAGGGGGAAATTCCAAGGGGAAATAATCAGAGAAATGCCGCGCGGCTGATAAGTGTAGCGGTTGGTTTCTCCGGCTACGTCGTAATTTTGCCCTTGTTCCAACCGTTCCATTTCGTCGGCGTAGTAGCGGCAAAAATCAATAGCTTCGGAAACTTCGGCATCGCATTCTCTGACGGGTTTGCCGACTTCAAACACCATCCAAGCTGACAGTTCGTGCCGCCGCTGTTCCATCAATTCTGCGGCTTTGCGGAGGACGCCGGCGCGCTGTCGGACGGGGGTTTTTCGCCAACTGGTGGAGGCAGATTTGGCTGCTTCCAGGGCTTGTTTGGCTTGTGCTTCGGAAAGCAATCCGATTTTGCCGACTACTTCTGTGGGATTGGAAGGGTTGAGGGAATTGACTGTTGCTTCAGTATTTTGGTACTCGCCATCGATTAGGGGTAAATAGGTTTTACCTAAGTTGGCGCGCACTGATTTGATGGCTGCTTCTGCTTGTTGCCGCAATTTGATATTGGCGTAGTCGGTATCGGCAACGTTGGGAAATACTTTGCTGTAAACTAGCTGGTCGTTGCCGTTGGCTACTGGTGCGGCTAACAATTGTTCGATCGGCATTTCTTCGGAACTTTGTCGGATGAAAGAACTGTTGGCGGTATTTTCCAGCAAACGGCGGATCAAATAAGCCATTCCCGGCAGCAAATCGCCGTAGGGGCAGTAGACTCGAACGCGATAACCCCGATCGACCAAAAGCTTAGCCAATCTGTCGCCCATCCCGTACAGTACCTGCATTTCAAAGCGGCGGCGCGGGATGTTGAGAGTTTCGGCAATGGCGATCGCCCTCGCTTGCGATCGCACGTTATGACTGCCAATAGCTGCATACAAATATTCGTGATTTTCTAGCAGCAACTGCGTCATCTGCTCGAAATTTGCATCGGTAGCAACTTTGTCATTGTAGACCGGCTGCGGCCAATCTTTCTGCATCGCTTTGATAGTTTCCTGATCCCAGTAAGCGCCTTTTACCAGACGTACTGTCACCGGACTTCCGCGTTTTTTTGCCCAGGAAATCAGGTTTCGCAAATCTTGGGCGCTGTCGCGCAAATATGCTTGCAATGTAATTCCAATATCGGTGCGACTGCGAAACTCTTCTTCTAACAATAAGTCTTTGAGAATGCTCAGAGTTAAACTCTTGTAAGCATACTGTTCCATATCGAAATGAACGGCCGCTCCCAACTCCTTAGCGCGGCGCAGTAACAGGCGAATTCTATCGCTTACTTTCTCCTCGCTACCTTTAGCATCCAACGGGTCAAACTGAGAATAAAAAGCCGTTAATTTTACGGATACTTGCACTCGCGGCAAAGTTTCATCATCAGCTTTGTCAATTGCATCTACCTGCGACCAATTCTTCGCTGCATTCGCGAGTTCCTCCATCAATTCCAAATAGCGGTTAAGATAAATTTGCGCCTCAGCTTCAGTGATGACAGCTTCCCCCAAAAGGTCAACTGTAAAACCCATTTTATCTTTGCGAAGTCGCTCTAAGGTTTTAATTACCTGCTTGATATTTTCCCCAGAAATATACTTGTGCGCCAAAGTTTCGACAGCAGGCGCAACCGTCGTCGCCGCCAATTGACCCGGAACCGAATCAGCGTTAGCAAAGTTGAGCAATTTTTTTAATGCTTCGGGCAATTCTACCTCTTGGGCGGTCAGGTATTCTTGCAAGTGGCGGGCAATTTCCGGCCTGCTGCGGAGGGCCGGCAAACAGTCAATAAATCGAAACAACTGAACCCGCAATCCCGGGCTGGCCATCGCCCAATCCATCAGTTTGTCGTCCCAGCGCATTTGGTCTTGCAGTTGGCCAAAAAACGATCGCTTTTTCTCTTGAGTTGCCCGCAGGATTTCTTTGGCAATTTCTTGAGTTTTTGCTTCATAGATGCTTGGAGATACTTGTGCGACCATTGGTAATTAGTAATTGGTAATTTGTATTTGGCAACAGGGGGGTTATGTATTTTTAAACTACCCCCTGATACAATTATACTTGCTATTTGACTTCAATTCTAACACCGTAGTTTGCTTGGCGGTCGCCCGAAATTTCAATAGTATAATCGCCGCTGCTGGTTAGTTGACCTTCCCACTGACTTGTACTATTTGCAGTACCTACTTTTTCACCGTTAGGAGCAATAATTGCTGCGCTAACTTGACCTTCTTGAACCTTTACTGTCATGCTTTGGCCGCTATTGCACTCCAGTAAGTAGCGCTTGGATATGTTGGCTCGCAAACTACTGTTTAGAGTAGTTCCCGTAGCACCGGCTTGAAAGTTTACTCGCTCAGTTACAGGGGTTTCAACCGCAGCGGGTGAAGGAGAAGGCAGCGGCGACGGCGACGGCGAAGCAAGTTGCGGAACCCCAGACAGGGAGGGTATTTGAGTGGGATTGGGCGACGGGGCGGTTGCTGGTGGCCGTGCCGTGCCTGGTGCTGGGGGAACTCCGGGCAGGCGGTTGGCGGGCGCTGCTGCGACAGGCGGAGGGCTTTGGGGGAGGGGTACGTCAGCGGGCAGCCTGATTTGAAGGTTCGCTCTTTCCTGATACATTCTCCACGCTACCAAACTGCCGAGACTGAGTACGGAACCGACTAACATTCCGCTAAGAAAAACTGCCAAAATTTGCCACTTTCGAGCTGGTTTCGGCTCGGGACTTGCCGTTTGAATTATTGGAGGCGGATAACTTGCAGGTTGAGTTGTTTCCGGCGCGATATCGGCGGCAATTGGAATTGTTTCGGCTTCATCCATTGCGGTTGAAATATCTTCGGGGGCGGCAATTTCAACCGGAGTTTCTGCGGGTTCGGAAGTTGAATCGGCACTGGCAATTGCAGTGCGATCGAGCTCATCGCTGGTAGGAGAAATTGTTTCCGGTTGCTGAGTCAAATTTTGTTTTTTTTCCTGTTCGTCGCTCATGGGGCTAAATTTATTTTAGAAAGACCGCTTTTAGACATTTTACGTTACTGGTGCGATCGCCTGCACTGCACCGGTACGGCAAGGCCCTTGACAAAATGCCGTCCGTGTCGAGCGAGAAATCTGTCGGCTGGGGCGATCGCAATTTACCAATTTTTAAAATCTCTGTTACTTATTGAGATGGACGATTGACTCTAACCAGCATTCCTGTCAATGTTTCCACATTAGAAATAGCCTCCGAAATTCGTGTAGCCATCCTCTGTCTGTCCTGCTGATCGTCTTTGCAGACAATGATACCAGCATGGTTAGGTTGTGAAGTGTGCAGTCGGATAAAATCGATTCTATTGAGTGTTAAAACTGCCCGTTTCTTTGTAACAGCAAAAGCCAGGACAGCTTCATCAGGAATGCCCAGATTTGCATTCCTCGCTTCTTGTACAGTAAGCACATCGTGACCTAGAGCGCGAAGTAATTCAACTACTACCCGAGGGAATTGTTCATCTGCATACAAACGTGCCATTATGTTAATCTATATCGTTCAACTTAATTGCTGCTTCAATCTCGTCAGGAAATGCTTCAGCATAAGCCCAGGCATTTTTCAAGTCGCTAGCACTAAGATGCGGATAATCTTCTAAAAGTTGAGCGTCTGTTCCACCTAATCGACGAGACTCTACCAGTCCCCAAACAGAAATTCTAGTCCCTGCAATCCTGGCATTACCGCCAACTGTACCGGGAGTTTTTTCAATTCCCTGCCAGGTGTTGGCTAAACTTTGAGCTAATATCTGTATTGCTTGAGCTTTCTCGGGCGGAGTCAGGGAAAGCAGTTGCGGTTCTAATTCTTTTAGTGTCATAGTTAATCAGCGGTTTGGCTGCTGGGAATGTCGTATCTATATTATAGCGATGGAGCTTTTTACTGGTAACAATAAACTATCCCACATAAAAATGGTACTTTTGTGGAACAGGCCGGAAAGCCTGTTCATAAAAATGGTGCAAGATATTTGTCGCGATCCTCTCTAATTAAAGCGGTACTATCTAGTATCATCCCCATATTCGCGGGACGAGACTCGCGACGGCGGCTGATTTCTGCCAATAGTTCTGTTACAGACTTTTTACGTTTTCCTGAGAGGGGTTTTGTCTCTGTTGGCAACCCAGTTTCTAAAAGGGCGATCGCAAACGCGCTAATCGAGCAATTTTGAGCATCGGCTAACTCTTGCAGCTTCGTATACAATTCCTCTGGTATATTTTCTATTTGTAGGGTAGCCATCTCTTAAACTCCTAGCCTAGTTTTGCTAAATATTAGCATAGGGAGGCGGGTTTAGGAGGTATATTGCGATTTACCGTTGGGTGGGGGCGGGTTTACGAGATTGTTAGTTACAGGCGCATATTGTTGGTGAACCCGCCCCTACAAATTCCCGATTCCCGATTCCCCATGCCCATTCTAATTATTAGGCAAAGACTGCCAAAAAGGCGGCTCTTCTGGCTTCCTCACAGTATTCGTCGCCGACTGCACGTTTCCTTTCAATTCTTGATAATACCTGTCATCCAGAAAACTAACGCTGACGCCAGCAGGAAGCAGCAGTTGGCGCAATCTTTCTTGAGTGTAATCTACACCGTCAATCATTGGCCCGCGCGGATTTGAAACTAACAACTTGCCGTTAACTGGCACCGAATTGACCATATTCGGCCACCAAGCATAACCGCTGTAGCCAAACATCACCGGAACCTGAATGATTTGGTCGTCTCCGAGTAAAAACTCTCTTTTCAACTTCTCTACAATCGGATTAAGTTTCTGCTGTTGCAAATAGAGATTGTGTTGAATTAAAGCGCGATTTTTCAAAGCGGCGCTGACTGTTGTTTGAGTGCTCAAACCGCGATTTATCGTAACATCGCCGTAACCTCTTCCCTCCAATTCTTCCAACAGCTTAACTCCGGCTTCTGGACTGGCGATCGCCATTACATATTTTCCGGGAGTTTGAGCGGGAATAAAATTGATAATTTCATCGACTTGGCGAGTCAAAAGCCAAGAAGTATCAATATCCACTGGCGGCCCTTGAATTCTCTGAGCTTGAATAAAATCAAGTACCTCTGGATTAAAACTAGCATTTCCCGAATTCCCGTAATAAACTCGACCCATTGGGTGTCCGGGAATCGGCGGCGTCACCTGCAAATTTCCGTACCCGTCAGACCATTGAGTTACAGGGTCTAAAGAGCGAGGATTGCCAATGTTAAATACTTTCAAATCCCGGTCTTGAGTTGATTTAACAGCCGGGTTTTTGTCTTGGTCGCGATTGCTTTTTATGGCTACATTAAACTGGCGTATTTCTGATTTTTCGGGGAGTTGAACGTAGCCGTTTTTCTGGGTATCTTGCATCCAAGCGCGATCGCCCTGGATAATTTTTACTTGAGCGCCCGTGGGTTCTACTGCTTGTTTTAGTTGGGAGATAAATTCGCTATTTGCCGAGCCTCTGTCGCTGACCGTAACTTCGGTTACTGGTGCTGTATTGGGTGCTATCATCCAAGGACTAACGCCCATTTGAATTGTTGTGGAGGCGATTTCTTGACCGTTGTTGAGAGCAGTAGCTTTGAGATTTACAGTGCCGTTCCAATTGCGATCGGCAAATTGTTTTGCTTCGACACCTAAAACAATATCCGTGCTGAAAACTAGAGGTTGAGCACCGGATATATCTACAGGTTTCCAGCCGTCGCCAGTCTTTTGGAAAACGCTGATGTGAGGGCTGGAAATGCTGTCAGCAGTGATAAATAATTGAGAGGTTTTGAAGTTTTCAGACAGTGTTAAGTTAACTTGAGACAGCATCGCTGCACGGCGGGGGACGCTAACTTGGGTTTGTTGCCAAGTTGGTATCTTGCCGCGATCGTTATTGCGATCGTTAAATAAAATTAGCGCGCCGTTGGACAAAGACCATTGTTCTTTTCCGGCTTCGTCTTGCTCGTTGATTTGGCCATCTCTGTTGGTATCTCCCGCAAAGAAAAAGTTCGACGGGGACGCTGCGGGCGTAACTGGGGCGATCGTTGGTGTTGCAGTTGATTCAGGAGTTGGTTGAGAAGTTGCTTGCTGATTTCTCTCTAGTTCTTGCTTCTCAAGTTCTTGTCTGGCTAATTCTTGCCTTTGTAGTTCTTGCTTCTCAAGTTCTTGTTTAGCTAGTTCTTGCTTCTCAAGTTCTTGTCTAGCTAATTCTTGCCTTTGTAGTTCTTGCTTCTCAAGTTCTTGTCTAGCTAATTCTTGCTTTTCTCGTTCTTGCTTCTCAAGTTCTTGTCTAGCTAATTCTTGCTTTTCTCGTTCTTGTCTAGCTAATTCTTGCCTTTGAAATTCTTGTTTTTCTCGTTCTTGTCTAGCTAATTCTTGCCTTTGAAATTCTTGTTTTTCTCGTTCTTGTCTAGCTAGGTCTTTTTTCTCTTGCTCTTTTCTCTCTATTTCTCGACGAGCAAATTCTTTTTTCTCTTGCTCTTTGCGGGCTCGCTCTCTTATCTCTTCTTCCTCGGCTCTAACTTTTTCAACAGAACGTGCAACTTGCATTTCATAGGTAGCGACACTGAGGTTTCCTTGGTATTCGATGGTTTTGTCGATCGCCCCCTCAGCCAAAAAAGAACCGTGAGGAATAAGTCGCAGCGTATTGATAGCCAACTGCCACAGCCGCTGCGACTGTTCCCAAGTAGCAGAAGAAGGATTAGAAGTGCGTCCAATTTCGACTGCTTGGGCGGCTAATTTAGCAGCATCGTCCCAATTATATTTGGCTCTTTCTTCTATTTGAATCTGAATTTGAACCTTTTGGAGTTGCTGCGTCAGAGTTTGAGATTGCTGGCGGTGGATTGCTGATTTCCAAAGTTCTGCAGGAAACGGGGCGCTGTCGGAAGTTTTGGCCAGGTTATCTAATTGTACTTTGAGCCGATCGCGCAATTTGTAGAGTTCCGAAAGGGATTGCGGAGTTTCGCCGTCTGGCTGTCGCCCAGAGAGTGCGAGTTGGTAGTTTAGGGAAGGTTGAGCCACTGTTGCGGGGACTGCAACCCAAATAATACCGATGACGACACCGAAACCATTGATAATGGCGATCGCAATATATCGAACCCAGCGCATATAGTTTATCCTCAGACACGCCAATAATTTTACCTAATCTTGGGAGCAATGGGGGATTTAATTGTAAGATTTGTAGGATGGGTTTGGCGATGGCGTCCCGTCCCGTCCCGCAAGCTACGGCTTTTTTTCATGTCGAAGGACGGTTAACTCGAATCAATTTACCCCTCAACGATTCTTCAGCAGAAATAGCATCATTAATTCGGGTAGCCTGTCTTTCCCAGTTGCTATCTTGAGTACAAATGATAATACCAGCATGGTTGGGTTGTGAGCGATGCAGTCGAATAAAATCCCCTCGATTGAGAGTTAAAACTGCTCGCTCATTACTCACTGCAAAAGCCAATACATCCTCATCAGGAATCCCTAATCCTGCGTTTCCAGCTTCTTGAACTGTTAATACATCATGACCGAAAGGTCGAAGAAACTCAACTACTGGCAACGGATACTGTTTGTCTGCATAAATTCGCGCCATGTTTTAGGCTTCCTCATTTTCTTTGATTGCTTGTTCAATTTCTTCTGGGTAAGCATCAGCATAAGCCCAAGCATTGACTAAATCAGCCGCAGTCAAATGGGGATAGCACTTAAAAAGTTCAGCATCGCTGCATCCGAGACGGCGATAACCCACAAGTACCCAAACTTGTATGCGAGTATTGCCGACACAGGCATCTCCTCCACAGACACCGAGAGTCTTTTTAATGCCTAAAGAACCGTTGCTTAAATTTTGAGTTAGGATGCTGATTAGTTTAGCTTTATCAACCGCATTTAAGGTTAAGACTTGAGTTTCTAATTCTTGTATAGTCATAAGTGCGATCGCCGGAATATATTATCTAGATTATAGCAAATTCGCGCCATGTTTTAGGCTGCCTTATTTCTAGCGATCGCTGCTTCAATTTCCTCTGGGTGTGCCTCAGCATAAGCCCAAGCATTCACCAACTCTGCTGCACTCAAATGAGGAAAGTCTTGCAAAATCAGCACATCATTTGCACCCAGAATGCGATAATTTACCAGCGACCAAATAGGTATGCGAGTCTTGGCAATTCTAGCATCCCCACCACACACGCCCAGAGTTTTTTCGATTCCTTGCCAAGTATTGCTTAAACTTTGAACTAATAGCTGTATTGCCTGAGTTTTTTCACCTGGAGTTAAGGCAAGGAGTTGTTTTTCTAATTCTTTGAGTGTCATTGTTGGCTATCTAATTAAGATTGAATAACATCAAGTTCGGTTGGAAGACATGGCACTGCCATGTCTCTACAAACAATTCGGGTAGGGATACGGCACTGTCGTATCCTGACAAATGCCTGCAATTAACCTGAATTTGAATGCAATCTATTAGCTAGATTATAGCGTTTGAATCAGTACGATCGCCCTCGGCGCTGCCAAATTCTGGCAATACTGATTCCCGACCTGTAGCTGCAATTGAAAAAATGGTAGAATTTTATTAATGCGCGATCGAGAAAATCATACACCGCTATTGTAGAAATTATTCGCAGGAATTACGCACTCAGACCAAACAAACAGATTTTTTAAGATAATCTGTAGCTGCGTGCGAAGTATTTCGCAAAAAACCCGGTTTCTGACCGCGCACTCAGACCAAAGAAACCGGGTTTTTCAGGGAATTTGTGGCTGTATACGAAGTATTTTTGCAAAAAACCCGGTTTCTGCCTTCCCACGAGTCAGTCTTATATTCATTTAGTCGCTTTCTCCATAAATGGAAGTAAAAATCGTGAAATCGCCCTGTTATTTCCTAATTTTTATCCTTATGGGATTATCCTTAACAAGCTGCGAACAGGCGAAGTCATTTCAAGAAATAGATCGCACATTTAAAAAGAGTAATGCGATCGAACAACACAATTTTAACTTGCAAGCGGGCGATCGCACGATCGATCGAACTAACAACATCCAAGCAAGTCCGAAGAGTTGGAAGTTCGATCGAACTACCAACTCACCGGAAGAAAGTGCGATCGTGTTAGGAATTTTCTGGTTTTGTTTGATGTGTTATTTATTAGTTTGGAAGTTTCGCGGGATGGAAGAAGCTAACAAGATGCTGAGAAGAATCAGAAGAAGAGTGAAGTGAGGATAGATACTTGCTAAACCTCATTTTTTCTTAGTGCGGTTGCGTTTTCTCGATTCAGCCGCCGTATTTTTTGCTTTTTTTTGCTTTTCTTTACTTGCTTTAGATCCATTGACAGCACTATCACTTATCGGTTTGCTGAAAAATCCCGATGTATCGGAGTTTTTAGCTGCAATTATAGGAGCAATGCTAGCATTATATATCTCCTGAAATTGTGTTAGACCTTCCCCCGTACTCATATCAAACCCTGCTTGATTACCGAGCGTTACAAAGGATTTGGCAAATCCAAATTTAGAGGAATCTTCCATAATCTCCTTAAATTCCGGCTCGATATCCCGCAGGTATTTGATAATTGAAGTGGCATTTCGCAGTTTAAATTCTCGCTTCAAAAATTGCCATAACGCCAATAATTCCGGGATAGCATTTTCACCTTCTTCCGGCGAAAGCAAACTCACTTTCCTGGGAAACAACTCTTCGACTACAGTTGCCACATCTTCCACTTTCATGCGAGGCAGCGTAAAACCTTCATAGCCGAAACCGTAATAAATGAACTGCGAGATCCAAAATCCAACGTCTGGATAAGTTTTACAGTATTCTTCTCCTTCGGGAGAATTGACAAATAGCTCGATTAGCGTTTCCTGATAATCTTCCAGGAGTGGTTCTGCTTCGTCATAATCTAGGTCATTTAGTTGGCGGATATTAAAAGGTTTATCTGACATAGTTGAAAATTTTTTAATTTAATTGACTTTAGCTCTAAGGTTAGTACAATTTTTGCCGAGCTGTTAATTCTTTAGGATTTTATTATATTTAAAAATCTCTGTTCGTAGGTATATTTGACTAGCACCGATCGCCCGTGACTATTTAAACCAAGCTAGCATTGTATAGGGCGATCGCCCTCTCCACAAAAGAGCTATCGATGTGATATGATATCCAAATAAAACTATAATTGTTTGAGCTTGGCAGTCCACCGCTTCAAATTATGAAGTCAACACAACAGTTTACAGCAATTATTGAACGAGAAGGCGACGGATATATATCCCTTTGCCCGGAACTTGATATTGCCAGCCAAGGTGACAATATAGAAGAAGCCCAACGGAATATTATCGAGGCGATCGAACTATTTTTTGAGACAGCAGATCCTTCTGAAGTCAAAAATCGGCTGCATAGCGATCGCCCTTAACTACAACTTACGAAATATTTTCATAATAACGTTGAATCTTATCTGCAAAAACCGGAACTTCTTCCCTCAACCTGACAAGTAATTCATCAACAGTCAGGGGTGGATTTTTCAAATCCTCAACTTGTTGGCTGACTGCATTAGCCATCAAATCCGGTGCAACCTCATAAAGACGATTCAGAAAAACATCGGGGTGCATAGCCGTAATTCCCCAAGGATTTCAAGACTATCGTGGAAAATCTCTCAGGTTGGATGTAACAATAACTTGAGCTTTAGCAACTACCGCAGCCGCAGCGACATGACGATCGCCTGCATCGTTAGTCATCTGTTGAATCACATTCTCTGGAACTTCAACCATTGCATTAGGAAAAGCTTCCTTAAGTGCAGCCTCAAAATGCGCCGCCCTCTCACTTTTCATCCTTCCAGTATTAACAAGATTGCGAGTTGCACCGTCTAAAATTTCTTGCGACCAATATAAATCATACAACCCAATCTCCGCAGCACGAAAGAGCGTATCGCGCAAGTGCATAGGAAATATCACGCAGGAATCCAAAACAACAGGATAAGCAATCAACCTGCTAGCTGTATACTCTGGTCTCGTGCAATTCCTCTTCTTGGCTAAACTCAGCTAATTCCTTGAGAATTTCACGGCGCTTAACACTACGCTGCTGTTTATAGGCGATCGCACTTGCCAAACTTATCCGCCGCTGGTTTCCTACTTTTTCATAGGGAATTTCCCCATCATCGAGCAATTTGACCACAAATTCTGGCGACACATTCAGCAAAATAGCAGTTTCTTCAACAGTCATATCTTGCTCAATAGGCACTAAAGATACTGCTTTACCAGCCGCCATTAAATGTGCAGCTTGACACAACAATTGATAGAGTGATTCAGGAAGTGCGATTTCTTCCCCATCAACTTCCAAAAGTTTTACTTTTAATATCTCAGAATCACCATTTTCTCTCTTGAGACCTAGCATTTTATCCAACAATTTGATAGCTTTTGTTTCTTCTTCTGTCGGTAAAACGGGCTCTAGGAGTATTTTTTGCCTGTTCATGGAAATGTTTCCTGAATTGGTTTAATACGATTATAGTATATAAGTAGGTAAACATATATAGAACCTATTTGACATCTTTTACTGTCTTGAGGTAAAGAGTTTACCCGCGCAATGGAACGGGAATCAGAACAGATGCAGGCAATTCGGAATCAGCCAACGTATGCTAGACCTTTGAGTCGGGGCGATCGCCATACGGTTCGGTTCAGAAAGTTATCAGTTGAGGAAAGCAGGGAGAGAAAAAATTATTGTTCAATAACTCTTTTTCTTCCCCTGAATCCCCTGCCGATCCGAACCGTATGGCGATCGCTCAAGGTTGTCTTATGTCCATCGAGAATTATTTGAATGAGGCGATCGCACTTCTTCAAGTTAAATTTTTATTCCAACTTCTTCGTTTGTGAAACTTCCAAGTTTAGTTTGGGTCAGACTCCAATTCGGTTCTTTGTTGTAGTTCTCCTGCTTCCCACATCTGCCGATTATTCGTTCATATTCTTGTAAGTAGCAACTGCCGAAGGTGAACTCCGGTTTAAATAGCGAAATATCCAATACTTAAATACTGTATCCAAGATAACTGGAAAAGTCGCAATGAACAGAAATATAAACTGCCTATTTTCTGGCAGCCCCAAATGCCTCGATAAACCTTCGAGAATTATTTCCCAACCGTGAGGCGAGTGAAATCCGACAAACACGTCCGTAAACAAAATAATTACAAAAGCCTTAGCACTGTCGCTGAGACCGTAAACCACATCGTCCATGAAAGACTTTAAAATCTCAATCTCTTTCTTGTTAGTGACGATAATCGCCGCAAAGGCAATGCAGGAAATCAAATCGGCAAAAACATTTTTAATAGCTCCACCACTTTCAGTGCGGTATTCCTCCGCTAGCTCAACTGCTTTCTCGGCAATCTTATTTTCCCTTTCCTCTAAAGAAAGCGACGGAGCCCTGCCAATTAACACTTCAAATTTGAGGTGCTGCTCAAATCTCTCCAGTTCTTTGAAGGCTTCTTCTTCCATGTCAACATTTATGAATACGGGAGCATTTTGCTTGACCCTAAAATGGTCAATTACTGGCCCGACTATAAAGTTTTTGGAAATTTGATTCGCCAACAGCGGAACTAAAATCAAAAGCAAAATAAATCTCAGAGAAATAATTGTTTTTACTTTGGAATTGCGAAAATTCTTGACTACTTCTTTTTCAGCTCCCGGGTCTAAATCTTTAGTAATTCGATTCAAAGTTCCCAAAAGCGAGCGCGGTAATAAATTTACTTCTTCATAGTTAGTGTCAACCTCACCATCATGAATTTGAACAAAATTAGCTGAACCTTTATTTGCGTCATTTTGAGAGCTGCTATTTGTAGATTTCACCTGCACATTTAGCGAACTGACTACCGGGACAATGGCAGTAGATTTACTATTATTAATATACTTATCGATGACTCCATCAATAAACTCTAGCTTCTCAAATACAAGGGATGCTCGATCTTTATTGTCAAGACCTAATCCGTGCTGGTGACGATCCGCGCTGTGTTCCGGCTTCGGTTTTGCCCCCACGCGCTCCGGCAGTTCCAAAAAAGAACGGCTAGCATTAAACTCAACCATTCTGGTTTGGATGACCTTGAGGTATTTTTGCAGTTCGGATTTAAAGTAAGACAGGGTGCTATGTCCGTAATCTCCCGATCGATCCGAGATTCCTTGACCGCCAAAATGCTCGTCTTCGAGCGCCTTAATTGCTAACGCAGCATCGTAAGCCTGTTCTAGGGCCCTGTCAGGCGTTTCTCGATACCATTGGTGAGCGCTGTAGAGATATTTTACAATCCTGTCCCAGGGAGAAGTATTCATAGCTAAAGCTGGTTAGTTGGCTGTAGACATTAGTGATTAAAGTATTCACGGTATGGTAACAAATTTACATAAATTGGGAACCGCCCGCGAGGATTCAATTTGGATTGTCGGAGCCGCCCGCAGCGGCAAAACCGCTCGTTTAGTCGAGCAGTTCTGCATTTGGAGCAAAACTGTCAAGCCTCTGCCCGCAACAGTTTCAGGGTTCCGGGGTTCCGGGCGGCGGCGGGCGGGACAAACTGCCCCAGCAATTTTAGTCTTAGCAGCTAATGGGGACAATCGGCTGGAATTAGCCGATCGCATCGCCGTAGCTACCCAAGGAAAATATACCTTTCACTCAACAACACCCTTCGGTTTTTTTGAGCAGGAGGTATTGCTATTTTGGCCGCTGCTAGTTCAGTCGCTGGATTTGAGGGCTCAATTTCCCCTGCGGCTGCAACCTGAAACAGAATTGGAACTTGCCGCGAGACTCTGGCGTCGCGAACTAGACGAAGGCATTTTGCAACAAACAGGGGTAAGTCCAAACCGAATGGTGCGTCGCACTCTAGACTTATTGCAACTGGCTGCTGTCAGCGGTACGCCGAGAGAAGAAATTCCCAGCATTCTAGAACAGGGATTGGCTGGGGAGGGCGGCTCGAACCACCTGTGGAGTAGCACGGGAGAGTTGCTCGAAAGGTGGCGGGAATGGTGCTTGACGCGGGGGCTGCTGACTTACGGGATTGTTTGCGAACTCTACTGGCGTTATTTGTTGCAGGATGGCACTTACCAGCAGCATTTGGCCTCTAGATACCAAGCTGTCATCGCAGATGATATTGACGATTATCCGGCGATCTGCCGCCATTTGTTCGATCGAATGCTCGACCAAGGTGCGGCGGGGGCGTTCTCCTACAATCCAGATGGAGGAGTGCGTTTGGGTTTGGGGGCTGACACGGAATACCTGGCCGGACTCGAAAGCCGCTGTCAAAGCGTGGAAAAACTGGACGCAAAAACCGGTTTAGCCCCAGAAATTGGGGATTTAGCGGTAAGTTTAGCAGTTAATGCTGAGGGTTTTTATCCTTTAGGCTTGAGTTTGCCCGGATCGGTTCGATCGCTCCAAACCACTTCCAGGGCTCAACTGCTGCGAGAAACCGCCGAAATCATCGCGGATGCGGTGAAGTCACAAGCCGTGGAACCGCAGGAAATCGCCGTAATTGCCCCGGGGATGGATGCGATCGCCCGTTACAGTTTAACGGAAATTCTGGCGCGAGATAATATTGCCGCCGTATCTCTCAACGATCAGCGTCCCCTATCGACTACCCCAGAGATTCGAGCTTTGCTGACTTTGTTAGCGTTAGTTTATCCGGGACTAGGCCGTTTAGTCGATCGAGACGGCGCAGCCGAAATGCTGGTAGTGTTGGGCAGCCAAAAACACCGTTCATTGGAAACAGAAGATTCCAACCCCACGTTCAGTCTAAAATCTCAAATCCAAAATCAAAAATCGATCGACCAAGTGAGAGCAGGTTTAATCGCCGATCACTGTTTTTGTCCAGATATCGATCGACCTCAATTGCTGCCAATTACAGCCTTTCCCCGGTGGGACAGACTCGGACACCGAGCCGCCGGGGCCTACGAGCAGATTGTGGAGTGGATCGAACAACAGCGTTCGCAACAGCAGGAGCGGCTGTTGCCGAGTCCAATTGCCCTGCTCGATCGAGCGATCCAGAAGTTTCTCATGAACGACAGATACCTGCCCTACGATCGGCTAGCAGCCCTGCGCGAGTTAATGGAAACCGCCACCCACTACTGGGAAATCCACGGGCGAATGCAGCGCGTAGAACCAACAAACGGCGGCGACTCAGAAACGATCGCCCGGTTCATCCAGTTGTTGCGCCAAGGAACCGTCACCGCCAACCCCTTTCCAGTCAGTCCAGAAGGCCCAGCAGCCAGAGCCGTCACCCTCGCCAACATCTTTCAGTACCGCAGCAGCCGCCGCGCCCACAAATGGCACTTTTGGCTGGATGCCGGCTCGCCCCTGTGGCTGAGCGGCGGTGCGGCGACATTGTTTGGGGCTCCCTTATTTTTGCGATCGCAACTGGGGCGTCCCTGGCAAACCGAAGACGAAACCGCAGCCGACCAACAGCGGCTGCGGCGAATCCTGCTAGATTTGTTAAGTCGCTGTTCCGTGCTTTACCTTTGCCACAGCGAACTAGCCGTCAACGGACAAGAGCAAACTGGGCCTATGATGCCCCTAATTCACAGTTCTGTTGCTTACCAGAGGTCATCGGTGGTTGCAAGGTAGAAGGCTTTTGAAGGAACTTATGTATAAGACATTCGTCAGAGTAAAAAAAACATGAATGCAAATCCTGTTTGGGCTGAGGCGATGTTAAAGTGTACCCAAAACAGGCATCAAAACGTGCAATCATTAATATTTTGATAAGTCAAAAATGCCAGGTTAAAAAATGCCTATAGCCATAGCAAATTTGAGTGAGTATGTTAGAAATGAGCGGGCTTAAGTGAGCAACGGCTAAAACAGAATACCGAGATACCCGCAGGCTTAAAGAAGTCGGGGATCGAACAGCGAGATCGTTTTACGTTAAATTAGGTTGACATACTTATTAATCAACTTAAAGCCAAAATTTTGGCAAGAAACTGATTGTTATCAGTTCTTAAAGTCAACAGGAATCGTCGTTTAAAGGAGCCAAAATAATGCCAAGTGCAGTGCCAGTAGTAATTATACCAACACCAACACCAGAACCGACACCAACACCAGAACCGACGCCAACTCCAGAACCGACGCCGACACCAACTCCAACTCCAACTCCAACACCAACTCCAACTCCAACTCCGACGGGAACTCCCACTCCCTCCGGTGACGACACATTTGGCGGCATAGACGACACATTGGGCGGAGGGCAAGGTACGTCGCCTGCAATCATCGGCGGCGTAGTCCGCGGCACAGACACCAACGACTCCTTAGTTGGCAGTATCGGCCCCGACGTGATTTCCGGGCTGCAAGGCAACGACAACCTGCAAGGAGCCGACGGCGATGATTTAATATTTGGCAACGACGATGACGATGTGTTGTTCGGCGGGCCCGGCAACGACGTTCTCGATGGTGGCTCAGGACTCGATACCCTGTACGGAGGCAAAAACAACGACTCCCTCGACGGGGGAAATAACCCCGACCTGCTGTACGGAAATGACGGCAACGACACGGTAATCGGAGGCGAAGGGAGAGACACGGCTTACGGCGGCAAAGGCAGCGACAGCTTGCGTGGCGGGTCTGGCGACGACAGCTTTTTGGGCGATCGAGGCGACGACATCGTGTGGGGCGACCAAGGTAACGACTCGCTCTTCGGCGGCGACGGCGAAGACTTGCTATTTGGCAACGAAGGAGGCGACTGGCTATACGGAAACGCCGGGGGGGACACAATTTTTGCCGGCGACGGCGACGACATCGTATTCGGCGGTGACGGCGACGACATCGTGGACGCCGGTGCTGGCAACGACGTTATTTGGGGCGAAGCAGGCAAAGACGTAGTGGCAGGAGGCGAAGGCAGAGATGTCTTTGTCATCGGTGCCTTCAGTTCCCCCAGCGGCAGCAGCAACGGCACTAACCCGGCATTTTTCACCACAGGCGGCCCCGATATCGCCGATGCCGACATTTTCACAGACTTTCGCCAAGGCGAAGATTCGATCGGGTTGAGCGGCGACCTCAAGTTTGAAGATTTGGTAATCTTCCAAAGCACCGACACCAAAGCCGGCAGCACGATTATTCGCAACGGCGTCAGCGGAGACTTTTTAGCAGTATTGCCCGGAGTGGACAGCAGAACCCTGGGGCGAAGCTCATTTGTAATTGCCCCGACAGTTCCCGGCAGCGCCACCCCGCTCCCCCTGCCGACGCCGAGTCCGAGTCCGACGCCGACGCCGACTCCGACAGCAAGTCCGACACCGACGCCGACAGACAGTCCGACACCGACGCCGACAGCAAGTCCGACGCCAACACCGAGTCCGACGCCGACGTTCCCGACGCCGACAGCAAGTCCGACGCCGACACCGACGTTCCCGACGCCGACAGCAAGTCCGACGCCGACACCGATATTCCCGACACCCAGTCCGACGACCTTCCCCAATCAGCCTCCAAGAGCAGTTGACGACAACTTCACCACGGTTGCGGGTCAACAACTCAGTCTCAACGTTCTGTTCAACGACACTGACCCGGACAAGAACGCTCTGACTGTCACGACTTTTACTCCACCAGCCAAGGGGAGTCTGGTTCCCCTAGGCGGCGGCGTATTCACATACACCCCGAATGCCGGCTTCTCGGGTACTGACAGCTTCAGCTACTCGATCTCAGACGGCAACGGCGGCACAAGTCAGGCGGTAGTAACCATCAACGTCAGCAGCCCGCCGCAGCTAGTAATTAACCAGGGTGTGGTGGTTGCCAAAAGTGCTCCTACCCAGACAATCACCGCCGCCGATTTGTTGGTAACAGATAACGACAACTCGCCGTCGGAAATCGTTTACACGATTACCCAAGCCCCCGACGCTACCAGAGGTTTTGTCCAAAGGGGCGGCACCTTTCTCAACGTCGGCAGCAAATTCACCCAAGACGATATCAACAACAACATCGTCAAATACAACTTGCTGGCGGCTGGCGGCAACGACAGTTTCACGTTTACAGCCTCCGACGGGTCTGCAACTCTCGAACCGATATCTTTCAGCATCACCGTTGTAGATAATATTGTCGATCGTACCCAACTCCCCGCCAGCAGCTTTACAGGCAGCAACCTTAGCGACTTCATCATCGGCGGGGCCGGCAACGATACCCTCTCTGGGGGCGACGGCAACGACATCATCGACGGCAGGGGCGGCGACGACCTCGAATTCGGTGAGGCAGGGAACGACTCGGTGCTGGGTTCGACAGGCAACGACACCATCGACGGCGGACTGGGCAACGACACCATCGACGGCGGAGACGGCATAGACTCGCTCATCGGCGGACTGGGCAACGACCTGATGTTTGGTGGCAATGACAATGACATCGTTTTAGGCGGTGACAACGGCGACACCATTGACGGCGGCACAGGCAATGACTCGATATTGGGAGAATCCGGCGAGGACTCCATACTTGGAGGAACCGGGCTCGACACCTTATTGGGTGGCATTGGCGACGACACTCTCGACGGCGGTGCAGGGGACGACATTCTCGACGGCAGCATCGGCAGAGACTTGCTCGACGGCGGTATCAATAACGATTCTCTCTCGGGCGGCGACAGCGAAGACACGATTTTGGGTGGAGAAGGCAACGACACGGCACTCGGAGGTGCGGGCAACGACTACGTGTTAGGCGAGGGCGGCAGCGACTCGCTGTTCGGCGAAGCGGGCGACGACACTCTCGACGGCGGCGGCGGCAGCGACTGTCTCAGCGGCGCCTTCGGCAACGACTTGGTGTTGGGCGGGGATGACAACGACTCGCTTTCCGGCGGTGCGGGCAATGACATTTTGGGCGGCGGGGGCGGTTCTGACTTGCTCACGGGCGATGCTGGCGATGATTTCTTCTACTACGAAACTCCCAGCGAAGGCGTGGACGTGATTGCTGACTTTAACGCCAGCGGCAGCGGTACCGACAGATTCTTGTTCAGGTCGTCAAATTTCGCCGGTTTAACCAACTCGGGAACTACTAACGATTTCAGCAGTTTTATCGTCAGGAATATCGGGTCTAGCGGCGACAACATTAGCAAGCAAGAAGTCATTTTGTTTGAATCTAAATTTGATAACGCTCAAGCAGTAAATGCAGTGTTGAAGAATCAAAACGGTTCGAGCCAAACGGGAGCTTTCTTCGTGTACCTGAACAATACTTTTAACAAGTACGTTCTCGGGTTCGATCCAAATGTGGCAGATGACAGTCTGCCGGCTTTCGATTTGGCAGTTTTGAATTCTATTCCTACAGTGCCGGGAGCTCTGAGCACCGTCATTACTGCCTCTGACTTTAAGTTTATTTAGTAGTTAGTTTTTGAGTAGCGTCGCAAGGAGTCGAAACAATGCCGAGTGCAGTACCGCTAAATATTATTATCCAACCGGAGACATCGCCTACGCCGTCGCCGGGGACTTCGACAACAATGACGGGGACTTCGACAACAATGACGGGGACTTCGACAACGATGACGGGGACTTCGACAACAATGACGGGGACTTCGACAACGATGACGGGGACTTCGACGGGGACTTCGACAACGATGACGGGGACTTCGACAACGATGACGGGGACTTCGACAACAATGACGGGGACGGGCCCGGCGATTTCGATCACGCCCGTGCCGCGGCCAACTCTGACAGTTCCCACACCTCCCCCAGAGCCAGTTTTTGTCGATGGCTTAGTTGTCGGAAATGATGGGAATAATTATTTAATCGGTAGCTTGTTCAATGACACGATTTCCGGGGGTGGCGGCGACGACACGCTTCTGAGTCGGGACGGGGACGATATAGTCAAGGGCGATGACGGTAACGATTCTCTCAACGGCGGTGCTGGTAAAGATATCGTTGAGGGCGGGAGCGGCAATGACACGGCGCGGGGTGGCAAAGGCGATGACTTGGTTTCTGGCGAGGTGGGCAACGACGTAGCTTTTGGCGACCAGGGCAACGATATTGTCTTGGGTTCTGAAGGCAACGACACGCTGTACGGCGGTAAAGGCAATGACTGTCTGCGCGGAGGTGGGGAGGACGACCTGATTTTTGGCGACAAGGGCAGTGACACTGTTTTTGGTGACACGGGTAATGACTGCCTGATCGGCGCTGCGGGCAATGATATTTTGTTGGGCCAGGAGGGCGGGGATGTCATCACCGGCGGTGTTGGTAACGATACTGGTGACGGTGGCGAGGGTGACGATCTGATCTTCGGCAGCGACGGCAATGATTCTCTGTCTGGAGATGCTGGGGATGATATTATTTCGGGCGATCGCGGGTCTGATACTCTGACAGGAGGCGACGGATCGGATATCTTTGTTCTCGGTAGGGTGGGCACGTCGCCTGCAGGCAACGGGTTTCTCACTACTGGCGGCCGCGAAATCGGCGATGCTGATTTAATTAGAGATTTTAAGGCTGGAGATTCGATCGGTCTGGCTGGAGGTTTGAACTTTACAGAGTTAGAAATATTCCAAGGTCAAGGCTCGAATTCTAGCAACACGATTATTAGGGACAGACAAACTGGGGAATTTTTGGCGGTGTTGATTGATGTTCGATCGAACTCGCTAGATGAATCTCGGTTCACTACAGCTCAAATACCCCGCGTAGACGACAATCCCTTCACCATTCAAGGGACAAGTCCTTCTCCGACACCGACGGGGACAAGTCCTTCTCCGACACCGACGGGGACAAGTCCTTCTCCGACACCGACGGGGACAAGTCCTTCTCCGACACCGACGGGGACGCCGACACCGACGGGGACAAGTCCTTCTCCAACTCCGGCACCGACTCCAACTCCGGCACCGACTCCGACTCCGGCACCGACTCCAACTCCGGCACCGACTCCAACTCCGGCACCGACTCCGACTCCGGCACCGACTCCAACTCCGGCACCGACTCCAACTCCATCACCGACGCCGGGGACAACTGTGAGTCCAACTCCTTCACCGGGGACAACTGTGAGTCCAACTCCGTCGCCGGGGACATTGCCGACACAGGTTCCGAGTCCGAGTCCGACTCCGACTGCGGGCGGGACAACTCCGAGTCCGAGTCCTTCGATAGTCCCGACTCCAACTGCGACAACCCCAACTCCTCCGCCGTTCGGCGGGGGGCCGACTCCGCCCGGTTTTACATCTCCGACTCCTAACGAGCCGCCGATCGTGGAAACTGGTAAAACGCTGACTGGTTTGCAGAATTTGCCTCTGTCTCTGAGCATTTCGGCGCCCAGCGACCCGGAGGGCCAGCCGCTGTCGATCGCGGTAGTAGGACTTCCCAATCCTACTTTCGGTCAGGTAATTACGGGTACGAACCCGATCGCCCTGAACCAAAAGTTAACCGTTCAGGATTTACTCGGGCTGACATTTAAACCTGCAACTAATGCGATCGGGCAAGCGGGTTCTTTCAGCTACAGCGTAGCTGACGACCAAGGCGGGACGGCAGCAGCGTCAGTGGCGATTAACATCAACTCTTTCGATACCTCCGTAACTGTTCCAACTATCCTGTCGCCGATTGTTGTCGATGACGGCATCGTATTTACAAATACGAATAATTTGCTGCCCACTTTCATCGACGTACTGGCGAACGATTCCAGCCCGCAAAAAGGGCCGCTCAACATTATCAATGTCAGCACACCGCAACTGGGGATAGCTGTAAATCTTGTCTCTCAGGTGCAGTTTATTCCCGGCAACGTAGCGGGTACAACTGCTTTTACATACAGCGTCAGCGACGGATTCGGGACAATTCCGGGCGTAGGTACTGTCACCGTTCAAATCTTGCCGGCAGATAGCGGCCCTAACAAGTTGATTGGGGGTTCTTTGCCGGACAATTTCAACGGTTTGCTGGGCAGCGATACTGTTGACGGTCAAGGCGGTAACGATACGATTAACGGCGGTTTGGATAACGACGTGCTCGTAGGCGGCCCGGGGGCAGATACCATGACGGGGGGCGGCGGCAGCAATCAATTCCGCTATACCAGTCCTGCGGAAGGTGGGCTGGCGTTTGATGCGGCTTCTTCGGCGGCGATCGATGCTGCGATCGCGGCGGGCGGATACGATGTGATTACTGATTTTAACGGCCTCGGTGTGCCGATCGCCGATCAGTTTAATTTTGCCCCGGGATTCCCCAATCTCAGCAATGGCAGTCAAGTTTTGCTGAATGTGCAGACAACTGTTTCTGCAAATATTCTGGGAGGAACTGCTTTCTTGTTTGCCTACGATTCCGGCGGCAATACTTACATCATTTATGACGGCAATGGTAATAATGTCACCGGCGGCGATTCTCGCATTTTTGCGAAATTAAATGGTGTAACTGGGGTTACTTCTCTGTCTGGATTTGACTTCACGTTTATCTAGAGTTGATAGTTGACAGTTGATAGTTGTCCGTTGATAGTTGATAGTTGATATCAAATCCGTTAGCATCGGAATGATATAAACGGAGGACACGGCAGTGCCGTGTCCCTACAATTGATCGCGGTAGGGAAACGGCACTGCCGTGTCCTCTATATCATTCCGGCGCAGCCGGAATTGATATGATATAGCAATCCTAAATGATTTGCTTGCACCATACGCGAGAAAGATGCTCGCACTACAAAGGATTCTAGTCTCGATCAATTTGCGACTGATTTAAGACTGCTATAGTTGACAACCAACAACGGACAACGGACAACTGTCAACTATCAACTGTCAACAAACTAAATCTAATTTTCCTCAGAAAAAAGTCCCAATAAAGGGCCGAGAATAGCGCCGAAAACAAAGCCGCCCGCGTGGGCCCAGTAGGCAACTCCCCCGGATTCCATGCCGACACTTGCCGGGGCATTCAAGGAAGCCAGGCCGCTCAATGCTTGCTGTGCAAACCAAAATCCTAGAAAGAAGAAAGCGGGGACTCTGACGGTGGTAATAAAGATTCCCAAGGGCAGCAGTGTCAGAACTTTGGCTTGGGGATATCTGAGAATGTAAGCTCCCATCACGCCTGCGATCGCGCCGCTAGCACCCAGAGACGGAATGGCAGATGCTGAGGAAAAAAACCACTGAGTTAGTGATGCTAAAACGCCACAAGTAAGGTAAAATATTATAAATTTGACGTGTCCTAAACGGTCTTCTACGTTGTTGCCAAAAATCCACAGAAATAACATATTTCCGGCAATGTGGAGAAAGCCTGCGTGCAGGAATTGGGAGCTAATTAGTGTCGTCCATTCGGGAAATGGCGAAACTGGCAGCGCTACCCGACACATATTGCTTAACTGGCAAGGAACTACGGCCCAAGAGTAGAAAAATTGGGTTAATTGTCGATCGCCCAAGGAGAGTTCGTACAGAAATACTAATATGTTTGCAGCAATCAGTCCGTAGGTAACGTAGGGAGTGGTACTAATGGGATTGTCGTCGCGTAAGGGAACCACAGCTTTTTTCTCCTCAACATCAAAATATTGGCAACAGGATAGCGCATTTATCGCGAAGCTGTCTCCTGTCGGAAGGAAGAAGTTATTAGTTATTAGTTATTAGTTGTTATTAGTCAGTTGTTTGTTGTTGATTGTGTGTAGAATTTACCTGTTGTCGGGATGGCCGTAAATAATATCAATTCCGGTTGCACTCCTTATGATATAGAGGACACGGCAGTGCCGTGTCCCTACCGCGATCAATTGTAGGGACACGGCACTGCCGTGTCCTGATTTCGGGTTATATTAATTCGGATGCAACCGGAATTTATAGCCTTTCTCAAAAAGATGAGGTATGACTGACAGCTTACATAACCAGCCAGACTAAGAGGGCCCAAGCCCAACA